>JANRMA010000086.1:0-15003 GCA_033762035.1 Rickettsiaceae bacterium | reverse complement strand
ATTCTTTTCTTATTCGTATTGCGGCTAATAATGAGACAATATGCGACCCTAAATGTTCTATATGGGATGGCCTAAATCCACAAAATCTTGTAAAGCCTAATGAGAATAAATTTGAAATTGACTCATTTAGTCAGCGTCTTGTTGGCCTAAGAAACGAGACCAAAGCGCAGGCACCAGCTGATTTTGATAATAGATTACCAGAAGAAAGGGGTCTCGTTGGAATGCACAGAGATAGCATGAAAATGGCGGCATCAATCCTCAGAGCCGAAGAAAATAATTCTCACCACAACCAAAACCCGCAAGCGCATGCAAATGGCCAAGCGCATAAAGGCGGGCTAAATAAACGCCCATCAAGTGTGTATATAAAAAGATAATTTTATAAAATAACCTTATTTTTTAAATATATAGTAAACTAAGTTGAATCAGCATAATTGAAAGAACTGCGTTATTACTTTATGTAACTCAGTAAATACGTAATACTAATATAAGCTACTCACCCTTCTAGATAGTTTGGCCTATCATCTGAGAAATAGATTTGATATTTACATTTTTCTTATTTTTAAGGCAATATTCGTCTATTTCCCTCACCATCTGGATTATATCCTGAAAATTTCTTTTTATTCTTTTAACTAGAAACTGAATCACATCATTATTTACGCAAATTGACCTCTTAGAAAATTCTTTTATTATTAGCATTTTTATCATTATATCATCCGGCTCTTCAATTTTTACAGACTTTATCGCTTTTATCCGAGAGCTCAAGTCTTTTAGCTGAATCTTATCAAGTTTGTTGCTGATAATAATTAATAAAAATTTATAGCTATCACAAAAATTGAAAATATGTAGCAAGTCTTCCTCTGGTATTTTTTCTGAATCATCTACTATATATAGTTTGTGTTCTTCATCTATTAAGGATACATGATTTATAATTTTCCCCTTACTAGAGTTGGCAAGGTTTTTTGCTAGCAGACTTTTACCAGACTTAATAGGGCCTTCTATCAGTAATATAGTTTCATATGGCTTAAATCCTAGTGTAGGTAATTTTAAAGCATTAACTACTTCTATATTACACTGAGAAACAATAAATTCTTCATAAGGAGTTTCTGGATACTTAGTTACATTAAGCAATATCTGGCTACGATCTTTCTTTGAATAATCAACTACATCATCTGCCATATAGATCTGCAAGCCTTACTATATCATCTTCTCCTAGGTAACTACCGGTTTGAACTTCTATAAGATGTAGGTCAACTTCTCCTATATTATGCAAGGAATGTTTCATTAATTTTGGAATATAAATGGAATCATTTTCGTATAAATTTTTCATTTCTTCGCCGATTTGAACTTCCGCTACTCCCTTAACTACAACCCAATGTTCGGCTCTATTATGATGGTACTGTAGAGAAAGTTTTTTACCAGGATGCACAATTATAAGTTTAACTTTATGTATTTGTCCTTCATCTATAACTTGATACGAGCCCCATGGCCTATAGCATATATCTGAATTTATAGCCTCTGTTCTCCCATTTTGCCTTAAAAGTGAGACAATATTTTTTATTTCTTCCGACTGATCTCGCGAAGTTACCAATAAGGCATCAAGAGTATTAATCACTACTAAATCAGAAAGTCCAGAAACAACAGTAAGCTTATGCGGAGAATATATATAATTATTATTACCTTCTATACAAATTGCATCCCCCTCGCATAAATTATTATTTTCATCTTTGTTTTGCACTTGCCATACTGAATCAAAATTTCCAAGGTCGCTCCATGTAAAACTTGCCTCTCTTAATGCTATATTTTCAGCTTTTTCCATAATTGCATAGTCCATAGAATTAGATTCAATTTGCCCATAATCTTCCGCCGCAAGTCTGATAAAATCTAAATCTTTTGTAGAATTTATTATGGAAGATTCTACGTATTTTTTAGTCATAGGAATTAAATCCTTGATAATTTTATCCATATTCTTAGTAAATAGTACTATGCCGGCATTCCAATAGAAATTTTTAGAGTTTATAAACTTGATAGCTTTATCTAAAGATGGCTTCTCAACGAACTGATTAACTGAATAATTGCCATGAGATATATTCTCCTTTGTCTCAATATATCCATAACCAGTGTGAGGTGATGTTGGTTTAATGCCAATAGTGACTAAATCGAAATTTTTTAAAAGATTTACAGCTTCTTTGATGTCTGATACATAAGCCCCCTCTTCATTGATATAATGATCCGCAGGCAGCAAAACAGCAACCCTGTCATCGCCATTTTGTATTATGTAAGATGCGATTATGGCGCAAGGGGCGGTATTTTTAGCTACTGGCTCTATAATTAATTCTATCTCAATGCCAATTTCATCTGCTTGTTCTTTAGCTATAAATCTATGTTCTACGCCAACTATTACTACAGGCTTTAAAAAGTCCTTATTTCTGAGCAACGATAATTGAAACAAGCTTTTGCAGTCAAATATTTTAATAAATTGCTTAGGGTAGTTTTCTCTAGAAAGGGGCCATAGCCTTGTGCCATGACCGCCCGCCATAATTACTGGTACTATATTCATATAGTTGATATATTTATTTTAGAAAAATATAGCTGTGAAGGTAAATTATGTCAAATCATCTATTAGATCTAGCGCTGATTCCTGATATCATTCTGGCTTTGATTCGGGCTTGTAGGTCCATGTTTAGTCGCGGTTTTATTTGGGTAAGGCGGGAGTTTATTTGTTCTTTTTTTTTTGCGCCTCTTTCTTTGGCCTCCTCCTCTTGCTTCTTATAATCTACATCTTCTTCATTTAGTACAAATATTTTCATCGCACGCTCACCAGTATCGTTGCCACCATTCTTTACTGCTTGATGCTCTACTGAGGCGTTGGTATTGGCCCGCCGAGACGGGGAAGTGAAAAGACCTTGTTTCGATTTTTGGCTTTCCTTATTAGCTTGCTTTTGCCCTATTGGCCTTTGATTCGTTGAAGAGGGTTTTTTGCTAGTTTTATCAGAAAACCAAGAGGGCATCAAAAAATTTATAGACTTACGAATCCACTCTAATGCTGCTTCAAACATAGGATATATTATTTTTAATTGTATTAATAACTATAGCATAATTTTATAAAAACTTTACTCTTTATACTTATAAATTCAGAGTTTCGCAATATTCCTATGTATATATACCACAATCTCTTAACCTATAAAGACTGGCATAATATTCCTTTGTCATAAATATAAGTTTAGAATTTATTCTGCCTCAGCGGATAGTATGTTATTTTTATACAGAAGAGATTAACTATAATATTTTTATTTACAGAATAAGATTTTCTTCTTATCATGCAATTCTAATATAAAATATTGGTTGTATGGGTACAGAGGAAACGCAAATCACAAAAGAAAAAAATGTTTATTGCTCGGGGTTAGAATATCCTTTGGATCATCCTAAAATATATCTAATTCTTGACGAAGAGCTTGGCTTTGTAGTATGCCCATATTGTTCTAAAAAATTTATACTAGAACAAGAATGACTCGAAAATCATTTTTTATTGCAGCTATTTGTACCATAGTTCAATATTACGATTACCATTTATTTGGTTTTTTTGCCGCAAGAATTTCTAAGCATTTTTTTAATCATTCCGATCCAGCGGTCCAGCTGATACGTACTTACATGATTATGGCTATAGGAGTAATGGCTAAACCAATAGGCGCTATTGCACTTGGTAGAATAGGAGATGTTTACGGACGTTTTGCTACTGTCATTATCAGTTTATCTGGTACTGCCGCTGCATCTTTAATAATTAGTCTTTCTCCCGGATATGAGAAAATTGGTATATTCTCAGCTCTTATTTTTCTCGGGTGTAGAATGTGTATAGCAAGCTTAGTATCTTCCGGAACTGATGGTATTAGGATATATATTTTTGAAAAAATAAACGCAGATAAACAATGTTTGGGAAATGGTATGGTTGTCTTTTCGACACAAGTAGGATCTTTTCTAGCATCAATTTCAGCTTGGTTTTTTTCTTTGGAATTTATGCCAAGTTATTCATGGAGAATAGCGTTTATTATCGGATCTTTTATGGGTTTATGCTCTATAATTTTGCGTATGACGTGCCAAATAAATAATGATAATGATAATAAAGAAGACCCAGAATATCATGCATATAAAGATCAAAATACTTTTAAAATCGCAGCAGCTAATTGGAGATTATTTATTTTATCTTCTCTAACGGCCGGCTGCATTGGAAGTACTTATCAATTTATTATTATATTTTTTGGCACTTATAATTTTGAATTGCTAAAGCTTGTGGATCAACAAAGAATGCAGCTTTGCACTAGTGTTGGAGTTGTATTATACATGATTTTTGCTGTAGTAGGGGGAGGATTTGCCGATGTAATTGGAAGGGTGAGGGCTGCAAATATTGCATCCGTAATACTTATTGCCCTAATTGGGGTATTTGCCTTTATGATATCACAAAAAAGCTTTCCGTTAAGTATTTATTTTCTAATTATTATAATCTTACCTTTTATAACAATGCCCGCCCTTACTTTATTAAAGCAATCTATGCCTAGAGTAATTAGATATAGGCTATTTAGCCTTGCCCATGCTTTTGGGTCAATAGCGCTTTCTGCGCCTACTGCCTATATTTCCACGTCTCTATATTATTATTCAAAGTTAGAATGGCTACCTTTAGCATATTTTTTATTTACAGTAGTAGTTATGACATTATGCATTAATAATTTATTAATCATACGAAAAAACTCGGTCGATTGAATCATCCTTGAAATTTAAGTACTAGAAATATATTACAACCTAAATCTGCAATCCACATAATTTATTATGCTTTGAGTCTATCACAAAATCCACGAGTCAAAACAAAATTTCTTTTATTTTAGTATTTCTCTACTAGAATTAAATATTTTCATTTATAATTAGCTGTATAAAAGAGTTTTTTATGCAAAATTTATTGTTTTCTTGTAGAATATTACTATTTCTAATTTTATCAGTTGGAGCTTTTAGCAATCTATATGCAAATAATTTTATATTATCGCGTTGCTCCATGAAAACAGAAAATAAAGATAGAGAATCAAAATTTTTTATAGAATCTGGGGAGCAATTCGCAATATACGCTATCAGCCAAGATAACAAGAAAAATCATGAAGTAGAAACAGCGCCTAATTTAATAGATAATAACCAGAATTTGCCAATTATTAGCACCCAAGATGTAATATCTACTATAGAAGACTCAGGTAACAAGAAATCCTGGGATAATACATTTGACAATAAGAACAAAACTCTAAAAGCTGATTGGATAGAATTAAAGCCTTATCAGTTTATTAGTCAGGTTAAATACCAAGAAGCGATTGGTGGTTTTGATATTGATATTATTAAAAAACTATCCGAGTATTTAGGGTCTACTATTATTTTTTCTAAACAGAACTCTTGGGAAGATATATATAAAAATATTCAAAATGGCTCTACGGATTTAATAGCCGGGGTTGTAGGGACTAAAGAAATGGAGGAATTTGCCTATTTTTCTGAAGCCTATAGATACGAAGAAGCAAATTTATTTATTAAAGCTAGTGAAGAAAAGGTGATTTCTTTTGCAGATGTGGAGGAATTTGTTGCAGCAGCAAGATCTTTGGGTTTTAGAGTAGGTATAATAAAGGGGGCAACATATAATAATGATGTGCTAGACTATTTTATCAACGATAGTTTTAATAAAGATATAGTAATAAAAATCGATAATGAGTCAGAGTTATTAAAAAATATTATAAATGATAGAATAGATGGATTTATTATAGATAAACTACTAGGTAGTACAATAATTTTGGAAAATAAATTAGGAGGAGTTATTCAATCTATCAATTTGGGAATAAAGACTCCTATAAGAATAATGTTTAGCAAAAAAAACATTTCCCAGGGATTAATTGCCGAAGTAAATGAATCTATAGAAAAAATAAAAAAAGACGGAATATTTGATCAAGTTAGCAGTAAGTATTTATCTAGATTAATCTTATTGCAGGCCATAAATTCCAAATGGCTTAATTATGTAACATTAATAGGAGTAATAGCATTTGCGCTTTCTGGTGTTGCAATAGGCGCAAAAGATAATATGTCTCTCTTTAGTACTATGGTTGTGGGTATTATGCCGGCTATACCTGCCGGCTACATAAGAGATAGTATTATTAATGAATCAACTAATAGTTTATATTTTTCTACTATATATATTATAATAGCATTTGTTATTTTGATACTTGGAGTAGCCACCGTAAGGCTTTTCGATATTTACAACAGAGATGCTGATAATGAAAAAATCATGAAAGTTTTTTGGACTAATTTTTCTACTCTTTCGGATGTAGTAGGACAGTCTTGCTTTATTATCACGGGTGCTACTTTTGCAGCTTTAAATGAATATCACCCAATAATTATATGGGGTCCTATTTGCGCATTTTTAGTTTCTGATCTTGGTACGATATTTAGGGATTTGCTAACCAAAAATAAACAAATTACTTCATTGAGCGGTTCTTTAAATCCAGAGATAGCAATTTTATGGGGTTTGATATTTAGTTTATTTATAAAATTAAGCAACAACCATTTTGCATTATATAATATAGCTTACGTGGTTACATTTGTTGTTATAGGTGGTATTAGTAGTAGATTATTATTAATAAAATACAAAATTTCTAATATAACCTTTAAATCTGCATATATTAACGGAGAAGATTTAAGAAATCCACTATAGTCCACCAGATTAATTGGGCAAATGGATTGTGGTATTACTTCTTTAGATACTAAGTCTTATACCAAGCTTCATTTTTATTAAATGATCCAAATGAATTTAGGGGGATCTCGCTTTGTTGCTACCAATTAATATAGGCATGCGCTTGGCTTCGAGCTAAAATTCATTTGTCTAATTTATTCTTACGAATAGTATTAGGCGCATTGCAGTACATGACTATGCGCACAAAAAAAACCTCGTGTAACTAGAGCGACACGAGGTTTAAAACTGACACTAAGTTGAATCTTAGATCTTGTAATTTATTACTTTACAACAGTAACTGCTCTACGGTTCATTTTATAGGCTTCTTCCGTATCTCCAAGGACAGCAGGCTTTTCTTTACCGAATGATGTCACTTCAACTCTATCTGAGCTTATACCTTTAGAAAGAAGATATTCTTTAACAGCGTTAGCTCTTTTTTCGCCTAGACCAATATTATATTCTCTTGTTCCTCTTTCATCGCAGTGACCTTCTACTGTGATTTGAATCTTTTTCTTAGTATCCGAAGATAAAAGCCATTCAGCTTGTTTATCAAGTTGAGCTTTTGCTTCATGTGTTAAGCAATGCTTGTTTAGTGCAAAATATACTCTGTCTCCAACATTTTTTTCAAAGTCTTCAACTGTAGATTCAGATGCATGATGATGTTTCTTAGAAGAGCAGCCAGAAAGAGCTACAAGTACACAAAATGCTGTGGCAAATTTTTTAAACATTTTTTTCTCCTTATTTGGTATTTAAATAGTCATTGTAATAGTAAAATAGAAAAAAGCAAGCAAATTTCGCACAGTTCTTTCTAAAATAACCCTAATCCTAATATATAGAATTTTTAGTTGTTTGAATATAATAAAAAATATGATATTAGTAATCATCTCATTAAAAAGATTAAAACGTTGCCAAAAAGCCACTGTCCAAATTCTAATGCTCAGGCCTGGGTTCTTGTGGATGGAAGGGTGGGTAGTAATATGCAAGCAATTGCTCTTGCCGAGGCTATTGATCTAGAATATCATGTTGTAGATGTCAAGTATAATGCACTTTCTCTTTTGCCCAACATACTTAAGCCTTTTGGCACTTATTACGTCCAAAGTCCAAATTTTGGAGAAATTTTGCAACATAACGTTCCAAGGCTGCTGATATCTGCATCTAGAAGAACTGCACATATTTCTGCTTCAATTAAAAGATTATTTCCACAAATTAAAAATATTCATATTTTAAGACCAGAGATGGATTTTTCTTATTTTGATTGTGTAGTGTTACCTCAACATGATAAGGGAGTTAGTAAAAAGAATAATAATGTAATTAGGATCATAGGTTCTTTAAATGCCATACATAAGAGGATTAAAGACACATATGATATTTTTATGAAAAAATATACATCATATTATAATAACCCATATATAGCTGTACTTGTTGGAGGAGATACAAAAGATTTTCATTTTGACTTTGAGGAGAGTAAAAAATTTGCTAATATTTTATCAAATATTAGCCATACTAATGATGTTGGATTATTTTTGAGTTTTAGTAGAAGAACCCCGCAGGCCCTGAAAGATACTCTGAAAGAATTAAGTGGTAAGAAATGTATAATATACGACCCCGCCTCCGGTGAATGGAATCCATACCCTAGTTTAATTAAAGATGCTAAATATGTAATTGCTACATGCGATTCAATTTCTATGGTAAGTGAGGTAGCTACTTACGGAAAACCTTTATATTTGTACAAACCTAAGCTTTTTACATCTAACAAACATTTAACCTTTTTGTATCAGTTGCAAGATTTGGGTATAGCAAAACTAATTACACCATCTACTGATTTTTTGCAAGAATACAACTATAATTCTTTGAATGAGGCGCATAGAATATCTGAGTATATTATTTCGCAATTAAATAGTGTTAAATAGCAAATATTTAATTCAAGAGACCATTTAGTGAGTGAAGCTAAGAGTAATAAGTTTTTTTATAACGCTGAAGATTTTGTGCCTTTCTCTTGTCACTACGACAACGAGACAATTCTTACAAAAAATGGAGAATTGTTAAAAACTTTCATGATCGATGGTATTGGTCTTAATCCAATACCTCCGCAATTAAGTCAATTGCGTCAGCGAGTAAGAAATACATTGCAAAAAAATCTAAACTTATCTGACGTAGCATGCTGGATACATACTTCAAGAAGAAGAGAGAATCTGGATGATGAGTTACCATATCCTAATATAGTCAGTGAATATATACATGATATATGGGTTAAAAAGAACTATTGGCACGATAAATTTTGTAATAAATTATATATAACCTTGGTTTTTAGTGCTCAATCTATTGGTTCTTTTGATTTTAAAGAAATACTGAGAAACATAAATTTCAATAAGCTGAGCGCTTCGCACGATCAATATCTCCAAAATGCCAAAGCTAAACTGGATTTTATTCAAAATAATATTTTAGAGGATTTAAAAGATTTTTACCCTAAAAAACTTGGAATAATATATAAAGACGAAGAAGCTTATTGTGAAATTTTATCCTTTTTCTTTGGCGCTTTAAGGGGCATAGAATCTAGTGTTAAAGTTGCGGAAATAAGCGCAGCTAAACTCCTTGGGGATTTTGATTATAGCGTAGGTCTGGACAAAATGGAGGTCTTATCCGACTCTAAAAGAAAATATTTAGGTATATTATCAATTAAGGAATATCAAAATATATCAGAGCAATATTTGGAGCCGATAATTCAATTACCTGTAGAGTTTATAATCTCAGAAGTATTTTACTTTATTGACGCAAAAGATGCTCATAAAAATGTTGCAATCCAGATAAAAACAGCGGAATTAAGCAAAGACAAAGATTTGCTTAGATTTAAGCAATTAGATCATTTTATTGCGTCCGGTTCTGAGGAAAATATGCCTTATTGCAGTCATCAAATATCTTTTATGCTATTAAATGATAATTTAGACAAGTTAGATCATGATATTTGTACAGTTTCTAACCAATTAGGAAGAGTCGGTCTTCTGCATGTAAAAGAAGATGTAGCGATAGAATATGGATATTGGTCTCAAATACCTGGCAATTTTAAATTTTTAAAGAGATTAAAACCAATACCATTGAGCCATGTTGGTGCTTTTGCAACCCTTCATAATACTGCTTGTGGATTTAATGATATTGGCTGGGGGCGCTATATTACTTTACTCAGAACCAAACAAGGTACGCCTTATTTTTTTAATTTCCATGCTTTAAACAAAAACGCAAGATTAATGATAGCGGGTATGCAAGACTCTGGTAAGTCTACTATTTCAAATTTTGTTATTTCAGAAGCCTTGAAATTCAAGCCTAAAGTCCTAAAATTAGTATATGATAATTTTTCCTATGTGTTTGCGCATTTAAATGGAATGAAATGGATCAATGGCCCTATCAGCATAGATTTTTTCAAAATTAATTCTATAAGAGATAATAGAGTTATTATTAAAGCATTCTTTACGCAAATGGCCGGTTTAGATAGTTCTGATGTAGCGGAAGATGCTCTAATTGCATTAAATAATTTAGTTGATTTTTTCTTTTCTATGGAGCTAGAGCAGCGATCTTATATGAAAATTAATCAATTTGACTTTTCTAGCCCAGGGGCTGCAAAAATTAAAAAAGCTATGCAAGATTATTTAGAGGGTGGGCAGTATTATAAATATTTTATAGATGATGATAAGTGGAACAATGAATTAACAGAAATGTCTGTTATAGATTTTTCCAGCTTTTCTGATAAGAATTTTAAAAAAGAACATTATCCCAGTGAGGATAGGTTTTTACCAGAATATTACGCAAAACTAAAGTGTTTTGCTGTTTGCAGGGAAATTTTAACTTCAGCGACACTAATTAAATTTCGAGATACCGCAGGCGAGACTGAAAAATGTATAATTAACCATAAAGATATGAATATTTCTGTTACTATGGCTTTCGGAAAGGAATATTATGATGAATATTTTAAGATTTTTGCAAGTAGCAATATAGCAATTATATCAGAGGTTGACTTAATAGAGCATGATGATAGATTTCTTACCGAATCATGGAACTCTATAAGAGATTCTCAGGATATTAAGATATTTATGAGTGCGGAATTATTTAGCGATGGATGGAGAAAAAAATTAGCACTTAGCGACCAGGAGTTTAAAATACTAAGATCTATTTTGGTAGCCTCAAGGTTGTTTTTTGTGACAGAGAAGGATTATGGCCCAAATTTACTTGAGTTAAGTATAGGGGGTTTTAAAGCTATTTTAAATATTCTTTCTAGCGAGCAAGAAATAATAGAAAAATATCAAAAATTTGCTGAGGAGGCCGACTCCCTTAGTCGTGAAAAATTTATTTCATTTTATAAAAGCCTAGAATTATAGGAGAATTTTATGAGATTAAAATATATTTTATTGTTAATATTCATTAATTTCGGTATTGCATCAAATACTTTTGCATGGGGGTGGGGAGATTTTATCCGGTGCCTTGAAAACCCTTGCGACTGTCTTGGTACAAGGATAAGAAAATCCTGGGCTCCAGATAGCTATACTATTGCTCAGCTCACAGATTCTACTTATAATTACGATGCTGCCGGTTCTAGTTATCAGGCTTTTCCATCTGATTGGTCTTATTCATATGATAAACCAGAAGATTTATTATGTCCTCCATATAATAAAAAAGGCGGATTAAAAGGCTGTTTAGTACAATTTTTACCTCCAATTAATCCGCTAAGAGTAATAGTAAATTCAGCTCTTTCTATAGATAGTATAGCGCAGCAATATGAGAATGCCCTCAATGCTGCTGCATCATTAAGCGCGCCAAATTACGCAGACATTCCATATAGTTCAAGCCCTATTCTACCGTTTGAAGCATATGGCTCACTTGCAGGCGCTTACACTAATCTCGATAATTTCATTCAGGTCGTAAGTAATCCAGAGGCTTTGGCTTTAACGGCTTTGTATGTTTCTGAGAGTTGGTTTCCTTATATATTTCGCACATCTTATCCGCACCCGGCTAATTATAGTGTTTATTGCGCAGAAGCAGATAAAAATCGCAATTTTCAAAACCCAACAATAAGAGTTAGAATGCAGAATTGTAACCTATTTGCCTGTTGGACTCAAACAAAATTATTACATGCAAAAGTTGGAGAATGTGTAAATTTTGCCTCTCCTTGGGGCCTTCCTACAACTCGATTTTGTGCAAGATTTGCTATTCCAAGATTAGAGGATCCTAATAACACAGGATCCATATCTAATATAGAATTAAATCCGGATTATGGTTATCAATTTCACTTTCTAGATACTCATGGCTTTCCCCGTCCTGATCCAGGTATAGCTGTTTCTAGTGATATTATTACCGCAGCTACTACAGCTGATTCTACTTTAGATACGAGTAATTTAAAAATTTTTTTACCAAAGGTATGTTTATATGAAGATCCTTCTTTTTATCAAACTTTATATGCTTTTCTAAATCCTTGGTATAGAAACCCTTTAGAATATGATACATATGATCTTAACCCAAATTATATGCTATATCATCCTGGGCAGCAGACTACTACACCTAGTTTTCTGAATACACTTAATGCTTCTGTAACCAAAAATCTTGTAGTAGAAGATAGTTTCTTTTTTCAGACTCGGGGTAGTAGCGCTACGGGCAATGCTGATAGTTTCTTTTTTCCTTTTGATCCTTCTGATGTTACTACTTTTACTGGCACTGCTTCTGATGGTGTTAATATTATGGGTAAATATGTTGATATGCGGTGGAATAACTCAGCAGATGATTATACTAATTGGGTCAAGGATTTTGTGTATAATAAAAGCGAAAGTCTCGGATGTGTTTATGCTCACATAGGGCCATTTCCCCCTCCATTTTGCCAGCAAACACCAGCACTTCCAGGATCAGCTACATTACAAAAAATTTGCCCTCAAGAAGCAAGTCTTATAAATAATAATTGGACTCTATCTACTACCGCTTCAACTTTTACTAATCCTTGTGTAAAATCTCCTGTGCGCAATAATTTTATTTATAATAGCGTAAGAGTATCTTCGGATAAAATTATTCAATTATGTACTTCAGGCGCTAGCCCTTCTAGTACTTGTGCATCTATTTATCCAACTAGTACAACTACTTACGCAATTAATCAGAATAATGATACTCTGCCTATATGTTCTGGCCCATCTTCGGCTCCTACTAATGCGCCATGTGTTTTAACCACATATTCCTCTAATAATTGCAAGGGGTCTTCTTGTTCTAGTGGTATGAGAATCGTTTATGGATATCAAAGTGATGCATCTTCTGGGGTATTGCCCGTATATGGCTATCCTAGTAATGCTTATGGAGAATGCGATGGCTATACTTATCCTTGTAGACAGATATATGGCATAAATGTTGGAGCTTATGAGGATATATCGATAGATTTGAGTTCCAAGGTAAATGATACAACTGGATATTCCCAAATATCTTCACTGATTCTTAATACTGTAAGTAGCGGTAGTATTAGTAGCTCTACCCCTGACACACTGACTATACAAACTTATATATCTTATCTAGGCTCTGATAATGAAATAGAGTTAGATGATATTTCTATCAGCGGGGGTTTGACTGATAGTTTAACTCTTAACGGAAATTCTATTTGCGCAATTTTTGCTTCTGCCTTGGCAAATTTGTCTAGTAGTATGGGATGCGTAGAGCGTGCAGCTGCTCCTCCTATTACAGCTGCAACATGTACATCTTCTAATTGCCCAGGGCAAAATACTTACGCAGCCCCTGCTATATATGTAACTCTTGGATATTCAAATCTTACGGCAGATGGTACTACTATTACTTCCTTGCCAACTGATTCAGTAGGTCAGGCTCTAGGATTAGTATATAATAGTTCTACAGATCCGCTTGATAGTCCATATACAAATCTTATAGGGGCTCAGATTGCAACTATTGCTACGGATACTACTTACGTAGTTCCGCCTTATTATGGGGCCAGTGCCTATTCTCAAGGAGGTAATGTAATTTTTGGAAATTATGTAGATGCTACTAATGTAGCACTTACTTCGCCATTTATCAATACAAATGGCACTATCTCAACTAATCAGGCTGCAAGATACACTGGTGGCATCGAATATACAAATAGCGGATATTATAGAGGGGGAGTATATATTGGGGCAGCCCTTGCGCCTTACGCTAAATGCCAAACTAGCTCTTCTAATGATAGTACTGCAACCTCTGATAGTTCTAATTGCGTACTAACTACGCGAAACTACTATAATTTAGTCAATTGCGATACTTTCGATTCTTATAGTATACCAGCAAGATGCCCAAGTAGTTTTTCTGGTGTTACATGTAGCACCCAAACAGCTAGTCTTAGTTTAACAGATGGAAGCGGGGACAGTATATTATTTTACTCTTGTTCGGATGGTAGTACATGTTACTCTGCTCCCACAAATATGCCACTAGATGTATGCGGTGCAAGTACTAATCCTGCAAATAGAGTATATCCTACTTATACAACAGGGAGTTCTCCTGTTACTACATCATATTTTGATGTAACAAATTTACAAGTAGCTGCTGATGATATATGCAAGCCTATTAGCACTTCTACTTCTTCTAGTACATCTACTTCTACTACCTCGCTTTATAATACGGCAAAATGTACAGTCAGAGATAAAACAATTTTTGAGATGGGTGGAATTGGCACAATACCTGCGCCTCAACAATGTAGTAATGATAGCGCAGGAGGCGCAACATGGACTATAGTATCTTTAGGGGAATATTCGTTAGGTACATGTCCTTCAGGTACATCAGCAACATTACCTTCTAGATTATGTTATATACCAGAGAGCGCAACAAGCGCGCAAGATGCTATTACTCCTAGATTAGAATCTATTAATGTTACTTGCCAATAGAGAGTAGGTTCTGAGTAATTTTATACTCGCTGCTTATACCATTGGTAAGAATAAATTAGACAAATGAATTTTAGGCCTAAGCTGACCGCATGCCTATATTAATGGGTAGCAACAAGACGAGATCCGCTAAATTCATTTGGGATCATTTTAAAAATGAAGATTGGTATTATTGAGTTGTTATTTGCGCCCTCAGATCCACTTGTAAAAGGAGAATTGCGGCTCCGTGATATACTCAAAGTGTACTAGTCAAGATTTGATCTGACGGTCAGTATATTTTGTTACAAATGATAGTCGGATAAGTTATGACTGTCAGATGTGTTATTATAGTACATAGATTCATTGGATTTTTCAAGAGCAATATGTTTAGAATCTAAAAAA
>JANRMA010000085.1:0-2269 GCA_033762035.1 Rickettsiaceae bacterium | reverse complement strand
CCTTATTTCTTCTTCCACAAAAAACCTATTTAGAATTTAACCTAACTATTGTTTATCATCCATAGGTTGCGTTGTCACTAAGTAATTTACATACTTATGATAAATTATTAGATATTTCTGTCAGGTACGTGAACGGTTACTGTTTGCTAATCAAGATCTAATCCCTATTTACAAATCAGATTTGTTACCAAGTTTTTTTATCTTTATGACGTTACCACTTCTTTTTCTTATCCCCTTGAAAAAAAGGGGATCAAGGGAACTGCAAGACTAGATTCCCGCATTCGTAGAAATGACAAATTAACTAGCATGGGAATGACAATCCATCCTCGATACTACTACTCACAAACCAAAACATATTTTAGGGAGAATGGCTTGTAAATTATTTTACAGTTTGTATTAAGCTTAGAAGGAATAGAGTCATATCTACCTATATATAAATTATGAAAATCTATATTTTCGGCTAAGCATTTTCTTACCTCGCTATTATTTATCATAGGGCTTATTTTATAAGCAAAGTCATAACATTCTTCGTTATTTGCTTTATTTTCGTATGAAAAAGAAACTTGGTCTTTATTGCTAATCAAAAGGTTACTAATTGCCTTAATCTGTTTTTTAGAATTTTCTTCTTCTAATGAAACAAAACTTGCAACAAGATCTAAATTATTCAGAAAAGCCCCAGCACTAAAAACCATTAAAAAGTAGATAATTAATTGATCTTTCTTTTCAAGTGGCGCTATACCCATAAAATAAAGAGATAATACTACAGATAAAATTATATATGGAGCAAAATATTTTAGCACTATGCCCACACCTATTGTTTGGTAATTTCCAAAATATGAGATAAGTAATGTTAGTGCCAGCAAAATATATGCTATAATTGTTGCGATGACTAAATGATTAAATAATTCATAAGATTTATCATCTTGTTTTTTTGTGCATTTATATGCCAAATAAATCAATAATATAGAAATTAATACAGCCTCTTTAAACAAGACTAGCACTAGTGTTTTAATAAATATAATAATATCAAACAAACTATATAAGGAAAATGCGCTCAGTTTACTATTGCCTCCTGAGCCTTCAAGATTTACAAGATAATATGGTAGTAAAAATAAATAATATGATGCAAAAGGCGCTGCAAGGCCTAGGTAAAATCTTGCATTTTTTGGCTTAAATTTAAATATATCTAGTCCAGTTGCTTTGTGATGCATTACAAAGACACATAAAACGCAAAAAAAACTAAAGAAAATATTGCCGGCAAAAAGTGGTGTAACTACTATCAAAGGCGCTAATTGCAGTATAAAGTTTTTATTTTTACTTACGTGAAAATAAATTAATATAATAGATACGCCGGCAAGTCCCGTTATTGCCTCATTATGCAAACTACGCAAGAAATTAGTAGATAAAGCGCAAACTGATAGACCAATTAATGTAAATATAGCTGAATTAAAAACATTTTCAGATGAATTACTAGCAAAAAAAGGCATTAAAAAGCAAATAGCTATAAGAAAATGTGCGCATAAAGCTCCGCCTTCATTATATCCGGTAGGCAGTAAATAGTAATAATGGAACATAGAACTTGCCCTAGGGAAAAAAGCATATTCGCTTAAAATAGAAGTATTAGAAGAAAGATATTCCAAATAGCCCCTTGCGAGCAACTCTTTGGAAAATAGCCCCCAATATCTAATATCTTCCCGTGAAACTAAATGACATTCTCTGTAATATAATCCTATAACTACAATAAATCCTATAGATACGATGGATAGAATATAATCTTGCGATAAGATATTAAGCGACTCCTTCTTTTTATACGAATTGTAAATCCCCCAAAAACCTATTCCATATAAAACAAGAGTAATGTAAAAACTTATGCCTAAATAAGCGCTGATATATAATACTAAGATAATTATAGATAGAATAATTGGCGCTGCGACTTGAGTGACCAAAGTAGTTTTTTCGGAAAATAATTTGACCTTACCTACAAAAGCAAGAATTGGGATTAAATTATATATATACATATGAAAGATTTTTTTTCTTTATATTATATGTTCTTTAACCAAAAACTTCCAGTGTTATTAGGAATTTCAGCAGAAAATTTATTGTAAATTTTAGATATACTTATATAATCTACTCCTTGAAGCTTTGTTTGTAAGTAAAATTGCATAGTTTAATTAGCCTAAATTACATAGATTTAAACTCTTGAATAATTATGTACTAAATTGCGCTATTACTTAAATAATAAAGGGCGATTAGCTCAGTTGGTTAGAGC
>JANRMA010000084.1:0-3388 GCA_033762035.1 Rickettsiaceae bacterium | reverse complement strand
ATTCTTTTCTTATTCGTATTGCGGCTAATAATGAGACAATATGCGACCCTAAATGTTCTATATGGGATGGCCTAAATCCACAAAATCTTGTAAAGCCTAATGAGAATAAATTTGAAATTGACTCATTTAGTCAGCGTCTTGCTGGCCTAAGAAACGAGACCAAAGCGCAGGCAGTTACTAGCGCGCCTAGAAGGCAAATAGGCGAAGAATTTGATCTAGACGCAGTAGAAGAAGCCGGGGCAATAGAAATGGTAGAAATAAACAAATATGGAATCAATGGCAAAGAACATGAGCCCCAGGAAGACAAAGCTATATCATCATCTCGATTTCTTGAGCTTCTAGAACATTCTCATAATCCCTATAAAGAGAAATAATCATTGCTAAATTCAAGACAATTATGCAGATTTATCCGCGGCATAATTTTCTGATAAATATTTTCCTATTTTACTCTTCAGCTCCTCTTCTTCTATAATAAAAGCAGCGCCAGCTTGTGCTATTTCTTTATTGCCCCCTCCTCCAGATGCGCCGCAAATAGTTGATACAAATTTTGCTATATCAGATGCGGGAAATATATGCGCCGCATCACCCCCGCAAGATACTACAATAGAAATTTTGCCATCTATTTTAGAGAGGGAGAGAAAAATTAAGTTAGAAAAGCGGGAGGTAATTTTAGCAGCAATTACTCTTTGAGTTTTTACATCGGCCATTTCTACTATTTTATAGTACCATAAAAATGAGCCAACTCTAATAGATTTTTGATTTATTTCTTCTTCTGAAATTGAAAATTCCCTCTCTTTTGCAGCCGCAAGGCTAGATTCCAGATTTTTCTTCTCAAAAATTAGGTCGTTAATTTTGTCTATAAGCTCGCTTCTAGGAATCTTTAAAATATTAGCTAATAAGTTAGTCTGACTATACATATCAGAAAATAGCGAAAAAGCATCCATACCGCATACAGCTTCTATTCTTCTGACTCCCGAGCTAATAGCAGATTCACTTGTAATTTTGAATAATCCAATTTCTCCGAGCGCAGATACATGTGTACCTCCGCATAATTCGGTAGAAAAAATCTCTTCTTTGCCCCCTATTTCCATAGAAACAACTCTCACTTCATCTTCATATTTTTCTCCAAATAAAGCAACTGCGCCGCTATTTTTAGCATCTACAATATTCATAAGCCTAGTGCCCACATTGCCATTTGCAAGTATCATCTCATTAACTCTTGTCTCAATCTGCAACAATTCTTCATTGCTAACAGGCTTCATATGGCTGATATCAAAACGTAATTTATCAGACGCAACTAAGGAGCCTTTTTGTACTACATGATCTCCCAGCACCTCTTTTAATGCCTTATGTAGCAAATGAGTAGCTGAATGATATTTTCTTATCCGCTCGCGGTAGTCTTTATTTATAGAAAGCGTTACAATATGGCAAGGTGCAATTTTACCTTTCTTGATTCTGGAATAATGAGCAATTATCGAACCGGCAATTTTTTTAGTATCATATACTTCTATTTCTAAATCCTTAGCATAAATAGTACCTATATCACCAATTTGGCCACCGCTTTCACCGTAAAATGGGGTTTGATTTGTTATTATCACAACTTCATCTTTTGCTGATGCATCACCTATACTTAGCCCATTTTTAACTATAGCAAGTACTTCTGCATCTAGCTGATTATACACATATCCTAAAAATTCAGTAGAGCCCTTTTCTTCTTTGATATCAAACCATATTTTATCTAATTTACTCTCTCCGGAGCCGCTCCACGCTTTTCTTGCCCTTTCTTTTTGCTCTTGCATAGATTTATCAAAAGATTCAATATCTACCTCAATTTGCCGGCTTTTAAGAATATCCTGAGTTAAATCTAAGGGAAAACCATAAGTATCATATAATTTAAATGCTATACTACCATCTAATTTACCAGAATTTTCTATGTTACTTGCTTCTTCTTCTAGGAGTTTTATCCCCCTATCCAAAGCTCCTATAAATTTTCCCTCTTCAGACTTTATTACTTCTTTTATAAAATTTTCAGATGATTTGATCTCAGAATAAGCTTCGTGCATTAATTCTACTAGCTTATCTACAAGCTTGTACATACAAGGCTCAAGAACGCCAAGAGAACGTATATGCCTCATAGCTCTTCTCATTATTCTTCTAAGTACATATCCTCTTCCTTCGTTAGAAGGCATTACTCCATCTGCAATCAAGAATGATGAAGATCTTAGATGATCCGCTATTATCCTATAAGAAAATAAATCCTTACCTTTGGCTTTTACTCTCATTATATCTTCAGATGCTTTGATAAGTTCTTTAAATATATCTATATCGTAATTATCATGAACATTTTGCAATAAAGCAGCTATTCTCTCTAACCCCATACCTGTATCAATAGATTTTTGGGGCAAGTCAATTCTGGTATTTTTATCTTTTTGCTCGAACTGCATAAATACCATATTCCAGATTTCTATAAACCTATCTCCATCTTGCTCTAGCGTACCAGGAAGGCCTCCTGGGATATGATCTCCATGATCATAAAAAATTTCGGAACAAGGACCGCAAGGGCCTAGCTCCCCCATTGACCAGAAATTATCATTAGAAGATATTTTAATGATACGATTACTATCTAAATTTGCGATTTTTTTCCATAAAGCTTCAGCTTCTAGGTCTGTATGATAAATAGTTACATATAATTTTTCCTTAGGAATTCCGAATTCTTTAGTAAGTAATTCCCATGCAAGATATATTGCCTTTTCTTTAAAATAGTCCCCAAATGAAAAATTACCTAGCATTTCAAAAAAAGTATGATGCCTTGCTGTATATCCTACATTATCAAGATCGTTATGCTTACCTCCGGCACGTACTGATTTTTGGCAAGAAGTAGCTCTTTTGTAATCGCGCGTTTCAAGGCCAGTAAATAGATTTTTAAACTGTACCATACCAGAATTTACAAACATCATACTAGGATCGTTATGAGGTATTAAAGAACTAGAGGGAATTTTTTTATGATCGTTTTTTTCAAAAAAATCTAAAAAAGTAGATCTGATATTTTTGGCAAGTATAGACATTTCCTGATTACTTAAATTATGCATTAAAATATACAGAAATAATATTTTTTTTCAAGTGTAGCTTTGATATGCAAATAATGCTTATTTGGGGATTAAGATGCACTAATTGCAAGGGGATGATAAGAAGGAGGGCTGTCATTCCCACGCTTCTTTGTCATTCCCACGAAGGTGGGAATCCAGAATAAATATCTTCTTGATCTCCTTTTTTAATGTGATTACAATGCACAGTGAGTCATTCTCATATCATTAGCATTTGCTGGATCACCTTTTTCAAGTGGATGACTAGAGGGAGTGCTGTCATTCCCACTAAGTTGGTAATCCAG
>JANRMA010000083.1:0-7683 GCA_033762035.1 Rickettsiaceae bacterium | reverse complement strand
GAGGGGGGTTGTAATAGGCGCTTTAAGTAAAACCTTTGTTCTTGCAAGAGATGCCCATGTATCTTCTGCAATACCAGAGGAGTAATTTTTTTTGTATAATTGCTCTCCTATCTCTATAGTCTCAATGGTAATTGGCGCTTTAACTTCTTTTAAAATTAAAAGAGTAGCATTCATGATTTCTGGCCCTATGCCATCTCCAAATGCTACAGTAATTGCTTTGTTATTTTGCATGGTGTATTTTTTCCTCTAAGCTTTCTTAGATAATTTACCACGTTCTTCAATAATTTCCAAAGCGCGGTTTAGATTTATGCCAAAAGGGTCTTCAGTTTTTGGAATAGGAGTAAACTTATTGCCACACTTTATATAAGGCCCGTATTTTCCTATTCCCACTGAAATCTCGTCCCCTTGTTCTCCTTTGCCAAGTGTTTTAGGTAGACTAATGAGATTTATTGCCATTGTTAAATCTAAATTTTGGGGCTGAATAAAGGGCGGTAAGCTAGATCTTTTAGGCTTTACTCCTTTTTCTTCTTCTGAAAGTTCTACATAAAAACCATATGGTCCTTTTTTTAAGATTAAATCTTTACCAAGATACTTACCTAGAATTTTTGTATTATCTTCTACTAATTTTTCATCAGATTGGTTTGTTTCGTAATCTCCGGAAGATTCTATGCTTTTTTTATGACTGCATTCTGGGTAATTAGAACATGCTATAAAGGCCCCGTATTTCCCTATTCTAAGGCCTAAGCGCCCATTTGCGCATTCAGGGCATTTGCGAGCGTCTTTACTATCCTTAGACGGAAACAGATGTTCTTCAAGAATTTGATCTAAAGCATTTATTACATCAGTAATTTTCAAACTGCTAGCTAATTGTACATTTTCAGTAAATCCTGTCCAAAAATCCGAGAGTACATCTTTCCACTTAAACTCTCCTGCAGCAATTTTATCTAATTCTTCTTCAAGATTTGCGGTAAAATCATATTCTACATATTTGGCAAAAAAATAGCTTAAAAATGCAGTGACTAGCCTTCCTCTTTCTTCTGGTACAAATTTCTTTTTTTCCAGTCTTACATAAGCTCTATCTTGAATCACAGATAATATAGATGCATATGTTGATGGCCTACCTATGCCCAGTTCTTCAAGTTTTTTTACTAAACTTGCCTCATTATACCTTGGAGGAGGTTCTGTAAAATGTTGTTTAGGACTTATATCTTTTATATCAATTACTTGATTTTGCTCTAAAGGCGGAAGTATTCTATTTTCGTCTTTTTCTTCATCCTCGTCAGAGCCTTCTTTGTATAATTTATAAAAACCTTCAAACACTATTATTGAACCAGAAGCTCTAAAAACATGCGCATTATCGTCAGAAGCTACATCAACAGTAACGGTCTCTAATTCAACATTACTCATTTGCGAGGCTATAGTTCTTTTCCATATTAAATCATATAGCTTCATCTCATCTGCTGATAATATATTTGCAAGGGACTTAGGGGTCATGCTTGCATTAATAGGCCTTATAGCTTCGTGGGCCTCTTGAGCATTTTTAGATTTCGCCTTAAATACTCTTGTGGTTTCGTGTAAATAATCTTTCCCAAATTCTGCAGTAATATGGCTTCTTATGTTTTGTATAGCTTCGGCTTCTATATGGACTCCGTCTGTTCTCATATATGTTATAAGACCTGCTGTTTCGGATCCCAAATCTACTCCTTCATATAATTTTTGGGCTATTTGCATGGTTTTTTTAGCGCTAAAGCCAAGCTTACGAGATGCCTCTTGCTGCATAGTTGAAGTTGTAAAGGGTGCTGCAGGGTTACGTTTTTGGCGTTTTTTATCTATTTTGGAGACTCTCCATTCTGCAACAAGCTCTAATTTATTTTTTATGTTATTAGCCCTCTCTTCTGTTTCTATAGAAAATTTCTCTAATTTTTCATTAGCAAATTCTATTAACCTTAAGGGAATAATTTTCTTGTTATCTAAAGCTTCTGCTAAAATACTCCAATATTCTTTGGTGATAAATTTTTCAATTTCAGCTTCTCTATCGCAAATAAGCCTTAGGGCTACTGATTGTACTCTACCGGCAGATTTTGCTCCTGGTAGCTTTCTCCATAATACAGGGGAGACATTAAAACCCACTAGATAATCAAGAGCCCTTCTAGCTTGCTGGGCATCTACAAGATGCTGATCAATATCACGAGGATTTGCTATAGAATCTAAAACAGATTTTTTAGTAATAGCGTTAAATGCCACTCTTGAAATTTTGGTCTTTGCGTTTATTGCGCCTTGATCTTTTAATACATTCACAACATGCCAAGAAATTGCCTCTCCTTCTCTATCTGGATCGGTTGCTAATATAATTTCATCAGATTTTTTCGCTATATCGCATAATTTTTTTATATGGGCTTTGCTTTTTTCTGAGACTTCATATTTCATGGCAAAATCTTGGTCCGGTAAAACAGATCCATTTTTGGATGGTAAGTCACACACATGTCCGTAAGATGCTTCTACCTTATATGTGCTCCCAAGATATTTATTGATTGTTTTGGCTTTTGCGGGAGACTCTACTACGACTAACTTCATTTATTATAATTTTATTTGATTGATTTTCTAAATAGATATAAATTTAGCTTATAGTATAAAGGTCCCTAATTTCAAAGCAAAATTTAGTTTTATTATTTTTTTTATGGATAAAATTCAAATAACTATCTTTACTGGGGATATTATATAGCAATTTATATAAATATGAGGTTTATTGAAAATGATGTTACGCAAAATTGCAATTATTGGAGCTGGAATTTCTGGTTTAACACTCGCAAGAGAGTTATCTAATTTTGCTGATGTAGTGATATTTGAAAAAGAAAATCACGTAGGGGGTAGAATGGCCTCTTTTTCTTCTAATAACTTTAGTTTCGATTATGGTGCGCAATGCTTTACAGTCAGAACTAATCAATTTGCATCTTTTTTAGAGCCTTTTATTAAATCGGGCATTATTAAAGAATGGAGAGGCAAGGTTATGAATTTTATTTCGCCAAATAATCAAAATGAGAGAATATGGTCAGAAAAACATTTTGTATGCTCTCCTAATATGGATAGTTTATGTATAGAATTATCCAAAAATCTTAACATAGTTTATAATACGCCAGTTTCGCCAATTAAAAATAGGTTTAACCGTAAATGGGAACTTGCGGGTAGCAATGGCGAAACCCTAGGATTATTTGATGTAGTAATTAGCACTTCTGCGCCAGATGAAACGTGCTATTTACTCGAGGATAATTTAGATATAAATGATTTGCTATCTATGCATAAAATGCAACCTTGTATCTCTTTAATGCTTGGATTCGATACTAAATGGGAGAATAACTGGATAGGAGGCAAGGTGCATAATAATCCTATTAAATGGATCTCTATAAATTCTTCTAAGCCAGACAGAAATAAGAATCATACTGAAATAGTTGTTCATTCTAGAAGTAATTGGGCCGAGAATAATTATCTTATTAATGATGATTGTATATTAGAAACCTTACTGATTAATTTAAAGTTAATGACTTCTATAGATGGCTCTAAAGCTAGCTTTGCCAAAATTCATAGATGGAGTAAAGCAATAGTCGCGAGTACAGAGAAAACTGGACCTTTCTTTGATGATAGCACTAACTTTGGAGGCTCAAGCGACTGGTGTTATACATCTAGAATCGAAGAAGCCTGGCTGAGTGCTATAGAATTATCTCAAATGATTATATATAACTATACCAGGCGTGCGGTTGTTTAAAATATCAAAAATTAATATGACTTTCTTCGGTGCATACGCCTGAAAGTTCATGAGAATCATGTATAGGGGGTAGTTGATTATGCTCATATTCAATATTTTGATGAACAGAAGACTCTGATGCAGGAAACTTGCTTTCTTCCAGATTCATCGCATTTTTATGAGGCAATATACCATCATCCTCTTTTTTATCCTCGGGCCTTGGTCTCTTATTTTCTTTACATAAAGCATTTCGTTGCGTTTCCAGCGTTTCCATAAGTTTTATCCACTCCTTAAAATAATTTTTTATTATATCAACTTTCCAGCTTGTTAAGAACTGCCCATATTCGATTTGAGTACGAGTTAAATAAGATACAACACGCATTATGATATCGTCTGACAACCCTGAAGATTGTAATATTTTATTTACTAAAGGACATTTCTTTGCTCGTAGAGTCTTATTTATCGGTTTGAGCCAGTGATCATCAAATTTATTTCGCCACTCTTCTCTAGGCTCATTAAATGGAGGACGATAGTTTAATACAAGATTCCAATCATCAGGACTAGATTCCTTGATATTTACTACTCGTTTCCAAGCTATATTGAATTCATTTATAAGTTCTTGTGTAGCGAGTTTGACCACAGCACGTGTGCGGAAGTTCTGTGGCACTGTTGCACCAAGCTTCATCAGTGTTTTTAGACCAGTCTTTTTCTTTTGGACAAGGTCTTGATCATCAGCTCTGGGCGCTAAAGAAATTCTCTGAATAAAAGATCGGTAATCCACTTCCATTAGGTCAGATGGATATTCGTGCGCCAAAGAAATTCTCTGAATAAAAGATCGGTAATCCATTAATAATGCCTTATATGGATTGGAATCCGCGGATACAACAGCACTCGCTTTTATTAGTATACGAGCTATATCTAAGTGTCCACTACAACATGCTGTAGATAAAGCAGTAGAGCGATCTGAAAAAACTTGATCAACCAAGGCTCCTTTTTCTATTAATTTTATAACTACTTCTTTCATATTATTTAGGGCTCCGAGCATCAAAGGTGTATACTCAGTTAGTGGCTGAGAGGAATAATTTACATCAGCTCCGTATTCAATTAACTTAAGGGCTAATTTAGAATTCTTTTTTTGGCATGCTATCAATAAGCATTGCTGCAATTCATTTTGGCCTACTTCATTAATTAATGAACCTTTTTCTATTAACTTAATAGCTATATCCGTCAAATTTTTATTACATGCATAATGTATAGCCATTGTGCTTCTAGCATCTTTTATATTAATATTTGCTCCTTTTTCTATTAACATATCTGCTATTACCCCATTAGATGTTTGACATGCAATCATAAGAGGGCTTGAACCCTTTTGAAGACCAGAGTTATACAACTTAGTCCTAAGCTCTAAATTTGCGCCCTTAGCGATTAATAAGCTAGCTACGCTCTTAAGGCCTTTGGAACAGGCATAGTGTAAAGGGGTTGCTCCGTCATAATTTTGCGCATCTAAATTCGCCCCCTGTTCTATTAATTTAGTAGCTACAATATATAAGCCTTGTTGACATGCATAAATTAAGGGAGTTGCCTTATCATAGTTACGTGCTTCTAAGAAGTGAGGATTTGCCTTGATAATACTTACTATTCCCCGATCTAAATTTTCGTCATTAGTGAATGGATGTACTATTGCATGATCAATTAATAGCTGTTCTATTTCACGAAATTCTCTCTTACGTGCTGTCATCATAATCAAAGGATTATCCTCTGAATCTATTCCTTCGTTTAATAAAGTTGCAACTGATGCAGAATCTCTTGCTTCCGTGGCTCTTAATAGACTAATTAGTTTATCAATATATTTATATAAGTCCATAGTATCTCTATCCAATTTAGAGCTTAACGTACTAAAAAACCTTTTATAAGTCAAATAATTTATTATTATTTAATACAAAAATTATATTTAATATTAGTAATTTAGTAAATCTATATGATATTGCTTGTAGAATCTTAAAGTATTATTTGCGCTAAAGCACATTGAGCCTCAAGAGAAAAAGGTTGATATAGCTTTCATCCATTTCTCTAATTTTTTGCTTAGCGATGACATTATGCTGCAATCTAAACCTTGCATCACTTATTATTTCGGGTATTTTAATTGCAATTATTATGATATTGCGGAGCACTTACATGAAAATCTTCACAAAATACTTATGCATTCTATGGCTAACTATTATATCTTATTCTGCCTTTGCCATACAAATAATTGATGCAGAAGTTGAGAGCGCAATAAGTAGTATTGCAGAGCCAATTATCAAAGCTTCAAATGTTAAGGACGTTAAAATAAGTGTTATACTCGAAAGATCTCCAAACGCATTTGCTACTCACGGAAATAATATAATATTAAATTCAGCGTTAATAGGTATGTTTCCAGATCCTAGCGTACTTAGAGGGGTAATAGCTCACGAAATAGGACATATAAAAGCTGGACATATTATTAAAATGGAAAACAAGCTGCAATATTCTAATCTATTACTTGCAACTTCTGTACTATTATCACTTGCTACAACTATACTTATTCCATCCAATTCGATGGACGGAGATAGATTAATAGCTCCATACATGCTTGGAAGTCATATGCTTGAAAGATCTATTTTACAATTCTCCCGTGAAAATGAATATGTTGCTGATACTGCTGCGCAATCCTTTCTTAATAAAGCGGGTTATAGCGATGAAGGATTGGTGAATTTATTAAAATATTTCCAGTCTCATAGCAATATTACAGGAGAAGCAAGATACGATATTACTCATCCATTAAGTGCAGAAAGAATCAGTAATTTACAAATGCATAATAAAGTCTCTAATTATTTGCAAGAAGATAATAAAATATCTTTTATGTACAAAATGGCTTCAGCAAAGCTTGCCTCAGTTACAAATATATCTTCTAAATCAATCAAAAGAGATGAAGATGCAGAGAGATATTTCGAAATTCACAAACTAGAACGAGGAGGAAGAATTCTAGAGGCAACAAAAGAAATTGATATTTTAATAAAAAAATATCCTAATTACCCGTTTTTTTTGCAAAAAAAAGCAGAGCTACTACTTAGCGCTGGCTCAAAAGATGCTTTAACATATTATGAAAAAGCGATTGCAATACATAATAGTAAAATTTTAAAAATAGAAAAATCCATCGCCCAGATTGTTTTATCTAATGATAAAAATAAGATTGCAGAATCTATTAGCATACTTGAAATAGGGGCTGGTTCTTTTGGAAATAATAGTACCATAATGAACTATCTAGCTATCGCGTATGATAAAATAGGCAATAAAGCAATGAGTATATACTATAGGGCACTTCGTGAGTTTTGGTTTGGCGATAAAACTAAAGCAAAATCACTTGCAAAGATGGCTAAGATGCACGCGGGCAACAGCTCTAGTATTTTAGAAAAAATAAATGATATAATTAATGAAGAAAGATAGATAATTTGCTTTATTTATTTTTTTATTCAGGTTATAAAAATACGTTACTTTAGTTTGAGTGGAGAATTTTATGCTTGATAGATTCAAGGGAATAATAATACTAGTAGTGTTTTTGGGCTGTATAATTTATTTGGGTTATAGAGAGAATTTAAAAAGCTCATGGGCAGTACAAAAGGCAGTAGCCGAAGCCTTGGCCAAGGTTCCTAAATTTAATTACAGCGAAATGATTCAAAATTCGGAATTCAAAAAAACTGTCGAGGGTTTAATTGTAGAATGCCTAAAAGAAAATAAAGACTTACAAACTTTTATATCCAATTCAATTGATGAGGCGCTGCAAAAAATATCACAAGAAAGTACAGCAAATAGCATAATTAATGCAAATAAAGATAAAATTTTCAGCAATTCAAGTCCCTTTGTAGGAAAGCAAGATGGGAAAAATGTCCTAGTATTATTTACAGACTATAATTGCGCCTATTGCA
>JANRMA010000082.1:0-8097 GCA_033762035.1 Rickettsiaceae bacterium | reverse complement strand
AGAAAAAACTATAAAAACAACAGACGCGAATAGACACGACAAAAATAATGCACAAAAATGGCATCAAAGCCACACTCTATAGCACCTACAACTCTTTTTAGGGGGTCAAAGTCGAGAAAAATTCTACTTATCCAAAAGAGGATTAATAGAGACGGTAAACGATCAGCTTAAAAATCTATGCCAGATAGAACATACAAGGCATAGAAAGCCTGTAAACGCATTCGCAAATCTTGTAGCAGGTCTCATTGCGTATTCCTTCCGCCCAAGGAAGCCATCGATTAGAATGAGCAATAAATTACAGCAGGAATATATGACTCTTACGTCAAACTGAGGTTAATGAGCGTCTGCGCTATAGATTATTGGAAATGGTATTAGGCGCTCTACAAATTTGCTTCATAGATCAAATCTTTAATACTTACCTTGTATGACTCTTTTATCCGATCTTAGTTATAAAATACCTCAAAATAACCAAACCAGCAAATAAAGTAGTGAACTCATCTTAATCTTAAAACCCCCAGCGCTATATGAATCCGGCCTTTGTGCATTTTTAACTGTCAAAGTCGGGAAAAGTACAATTATCACAGACATACCAGACCAAATCAGGACTATCCTAACGATCCTTAGAATAGGCATACCAATCAGATATAAAGCGATTTGTCGTGTCTAGAAAAAATGAAGCCCTGATGCCATAAGGCCTGTAGAGGGGGTATGGATAAAGTCGGGAAAATTATTTTTAGCGCTATAAAGTAAAGTTTTAGATTATTTTAAATCGCGATAAATCCAGAACTAAGCTTTAATTTTTTTGCAAGTCTGCTGATTTTTCTAGCAGCAGTATTTTTCTTGATAGCGCCTTTTTGAGCCGCTCTTGAAAGTTCTGACTGAACGCTCACAAAAGCTTCTTGAGTAATTGTAGCCCCTACTTCTTCTGAGGATACTAAAGATTCAAATTTTTTTACAAAAGTTTTAACTCTACTGAGTCTACTCTTATTTACCAAAGTTCTGGTTTTGGTTTTTCTTATAGATTTTTTAGAAGATAATTTATTAGCCATTTATATATACCACTTTATTTTTTATTCTACTTCTTCTGCTTTGGCAGGTTTTGGGCGAGTAGATGATTTTACTTTCTGAGCTTTGGAAGATTCGTCTATTTGATCTGTGCTACTTAATATGATATTTTCTTCTTTAAGCTCATCTGCCACTTCACTAATCAAAGTCTCTTGCATTTTCTCATCAGATTTAGTTTTTTGCGCATCATTCTCGCTATTATCAACAGGCTTTTTAGGAGTAGCTATCTTGTTTAGTTTAGCGTTTTCCGTAGAATCTTTGGTAATATTTTTTACATTAGAAGTTTTTGTTTTAGCTTTTGATAGTGCACCAGAGGCTTTGAAATCTATTTTGCTCGCAGCTGTAAAATCCTGCTCTTGTAGTTTTTTTCCTTTAATGCTTGTATCTCTATCAACAAATTCTATATATGCTACGGGAGCAACATCACCATGTCTGAAACCACATTTTACAATTCTTGTATAGCCGCCTGGTCTTTTCATGAATCTTGGGCCGAGTACAGTAATTAATTTTTTGACAGCTTCAGTATCTCTTATTTGCGAAATTAAATGTCTTCTTATGTGTAAAGAAGTAGATCTTGACGCGGTCACTAGCTTTTCTACATATCTACGCAATTCCTTAGCTTTTGGTAGAGTGGTTTTAATTTGCTCATGAGTAATTAAAGCGACTGCCATATTTGCAAATAATGCTTTTCTATGACTACTTGTCCTATTTAATTTTCTTCCTTTTATATTATGACGCATTTTTTTCCCTAATTAATATGGATCTTCGTATTTTTTAGCAAGTTCTATAAGATTCTCCGGAGGCCAATCTGGTATCTCCATGCCGAATTTGAGATTATAAGCACTTAGTATTTCTTTGATTTCATTCAAAGACTTACGTCCGAAATTGGGAGTCTTAAGCATATCTGACTCAGATTTAATTATAAGGTCGCCTATATATACGATATTATCATTTTTCAGACAATTCTGAGATCTAACGGATAACTCTAATTCATCTACTTTTTTGAGTAATACAGGATTAAATGATAGTTCCTCTAAAACTTCTTTTGCTTCTTCTTGAGATTCTTCGAAAGTAATAAATGTTTGCAATTGATCTTGAATGATTCTAGATGCTATGGAAAAAGCTAAATCTGGAGAGACAAATCCGTTTGTTTCAATGTCCATAATTAATTTGTCGTAATCTGTTACTTGCCCCACTCTAGTATTTTCAACTTTATAACTTACTTTTGTAACCGGACTATATAGAGCATCTATATTAATTGTCCCAACAGGTTGGTCTGTATCCCTTATACTCATAGCCGGCACATAACCTTTGCCAGATGTGCAAGTAAATTCGATCTCAAGATCCGATCCTTTTGCTAAATTACATATAATTTGTTCTTTATTAAGGACTTCTACATCAGAAGATGTTTCAATCATTCCGGCTTTTACTTCGCAAGGTCCAGATACTTTAAGCCTGAGAGTTTTAGGCTCGTGGCTATGCATTTTAACAATTACAGATTTTAAATTTAAAATTACATCTGTGATATCTTCTTTTACACCCTGAATAGAAGAAAATTCGTGCTCTACGCCCGGAATCTTAATTGATGTAATTGCACTTCCTTGCAATGAAGATAATAATACTCTTCTAATACTATTTCCAAGTGTATGTCCCCATCCTCTTTCTAGCGGCTCAACTACTATTCGCGCGGAATTTGGTTTATTATCATCTACTGTCACCAAAACTTTACTTGGCTTGATAAGTGTATTCCAATTTCTAATAAGTAATGACATATTTAAGATACCCCTAATTATACTCTTCTTCTCTTTGGAGGTTTACATCCGTTGTGCGCAACAGAAGAAACATCGGTAATGGTTGTGACAATAAAATTCTGGTTGAAAACCGCTCTGAGCGCAGATTCTCTTTGAGATCCTGCTCCTTGAACTTTTATAGAAAGAGTTTTAAGGCCGTGATCTTTAGCTTCTACAGATGCTTTATCAACCACCACTTGCGCTGCAAATGGAGTGGCTTTTTTTGCGCCCTTAAAACCGTTGGCGCCAGATGATGATGCGGAAATGGCATTGCCTTGTACATCAGTAAAAGTTACAATAGTATTATTGAATGTAGCTTTTATATGCACTACACCTAATGATATATTTTTTCTCTTTTTTTTGTGCTTAATAGCAGCAGAACTCATTATTTTTACCTTAATTTATCTTACTTAGTAACCTTTTTTTTGCCTGCAATAGCTACGGCTTTTCCTTTTCTTGTTCTAGCATTTGAGTGCGTATTCTGCCCTCTTACTGGAAGTTTTCTTATGTGCCTTAGGCCTTGGTATGATCTTATATCCTTTTTTTTCTTAATATTCAGACTTACATCTCTTCTTAAATCTCCTTCCACAACAACTTCTTTCTCAATGATAGATCTTATCTCTACTAATTCATTATCATCCAGATTTTTAACTCTTTTATCCTCAGAAATTTTTGCTTTAGCGCATATATTTTTGGACGTAGTAAGCCCTATACCGTGAATATATGTAAGCGCAATAACGAGGCGCTTGTTAGTAGGTATATTTACCCCAGCTATTCTAGCCATTTAATCTGAACTCCCATCTAATAATATATGAAGTAGGATAATATTAAAATAAACGAGTTTGTCAACTATTTTTCTGGATTATTTGCAAGAAGTATGTTTTCAATATATTTTACATAAGCTTATTGCCTGTTTTATGGGCAAAATATAATTGTTAGCCTTACTCTTCATTTTTTTCTATTACGCGTTTTTCTGGAATTATAATAGTAACTTCTGTGCCAATTCCTATTTCACTATCTATGTGCAGAGAGGCGTCGTGGGCTTTTGTCAATATTAAAACAATTGGAAGACCCAAGCCGTATGATTCTATCGGATTATTTGTTTGATTATTTTTAACTACTCCATATTTAGTTAGAGCTATTTTAATTTCTTCGTTTGTCATTCCTATTCCTTGATCCCGTACAATAATTTTGATCCTGCGCCCGCTTCTCTTAGCCTCGATAAAAATTATGGTATTATCTAGTGAGTATTTATATGAATTAGAGATAATATTATTCATAATTTGTAGTAATTTTCTTTTATCTCCTAGTATAAATGGCAAATCCTTAGCTATTTTTAAATTTATATGTATTTTTCTGGAATGAAATCGAGTTTGATTATTTTTGACTGATGTTTCTATAATAAAGGCAAGATCGCATATTTCTTCAATTAATCTAAAATTACCATGCGCAACGTTTTTTTCATCGAGAATATCATTAATAAAGTCTAAAATCAATTTTGAGTTAGTATATATACCTCCAACATAATCCTTATATTGACTGGGTATTGGCCCAAATAATTGCTTTAACATCATTTCCGAGCCTGTAAGAATAAAACCGAGAGGGGATCTAATTTCATGAGCAGTGTATGATAAAAAATCAGATTTAGCCATCATAGCTTTAGTCGCGAGCGCAGAAGCCCTTTCGGATTTAGATCTAAGCCATGTTTCTCTTTTATAAATTATAGCTACTATAGCCAAAAAAGATACGGCAAGTACTGATATTTCAATAAATTTAATGGCCACTTTCTTTGTATATGTAGACTTGATAAAAATAGGATCTAGACTCACAATCAAAAGGTAAGGTTTATGCTTAATTTTGCGTATATGAAAATTAAGGCCATTAAATATCTGTAAGTCGGAAAGTTCTTTTTGCCTTTCCGAGAAAAAATTAATTTGCAACAGGGCTTTTTCTAAGTTCTTGTTGATTATTGTTTTGCTATTATTTGCAATTCTTGAAGCGTTTAATGGATAAGATGCGATAATATTTAATTTATTATCTAGCACTACATATTCTGTAAGATTATTTCTTCTATACATTTCTATGTCTTCTAATAAATTATATGTTTCTAGTTCTAACATTAATGTACCCAAAAAATTACCATCAGCATCCGTAACGCCAAGAGCTAAATCTAGCATAGGCACTTCTTTAGTTTTCGGATATGGATTTTGACAGGAAAATATTTTACCTGGTACTATTTTAGCAAGCCGGATAATTGAGTAATATGATAAATTAGAGTTTCTAGCAAAACTATATTCTTGGTTTGTATTTTTAACTATGCCGTTTTTGTCAATCCAGTGAAAACCCTTCCATCCAAAAAAATTCTTGTCATTGATAAAGAGGTGATAAGAAGCAAGAATAGAGTCTATTTTAGAAGATATATTATGGCTGGTCGATATATCTTTAGCCATTTGGCGTAGAGCCAGGGATGAATATTCTATTTCATCTAAAAAAATTTTTTCTAAAATTTGAATTTCATCTCTCATGCGATCTAAGGTAGTATGTTTTCTATCGATGTACATTTTTACAAAAGACATACATACTAATATTATTACTTCAATAGAAATAAGGACAATAATCACTTTAAGATTAAAATTATAATCACTATGCGCTGCGGCTTTACGCGGTTCTATCGATTGCATAATATAATTTTGTGAGATAGTGTTTTATAAAATATCAGCTTAAGCTGGCAAGGATTCTTTATAATACTTTTCATTTCGTTTTTATAGTTAATCTACCCCCTGAGTAACTGGTCTTTTAGCTTATTATCTATAATCGATAAAAGCAATAATTTATAAACATATAGCTCTAATAATCAAGATTTAAGGCCTCTTACGGCCTAGAGCTTGAGTTAGTAGTGGTATTTCATACTGAAAACTTGGTTATTCAACTGGCGCCATTAATTCTTATCACTAAATAATCATATTATTAACTATTAAATATATATACTCTTTATTAAATTTATGCTATAATACGAATCTTTATTTTTAAATGGGAATTGATATAACACTCTGCTCCCCTTACAAAATAATAAAAATAACACTACTCAAGGGATAAAAAATATTTTGTTATTGTAAAACTATAGAGGAATCAAAATGAAAATTGCTTATTTACTCTGGTTATTTGCCTTTATTGCTTTAACGAGTTGCAACATCAAAAAAGATATAGATCATAATAAAGATTTAAAAGATCCTATCAAGATAGGAGAATATAATGGCCATTACAAGATATCTGACAAAGACTCTAAGCCTTCAGTGGAAATAGGCACGGCATCATGGTATGGGCAGCACAATCATAAAGACAAAAAAACTAAAAAAATAAAATATAATACAAGAACTGCAAATAGCGACATTTTCGATTGTAGAATGCTTACAGCTGCACATAAAACACTTCCACTACCATCAATAGCCCGAATTACTAATCTATCTAATAATAAAGCTATAATAGTTATGGTCAATGATCGCGGCCCTTATGCCAAAGGAAGAATTCTAGACGTAAGCAGCAAAGTTGCAGAATATTTAGAATTTAAAAAACAAGGAATAGCCAAGGTAAAAATTGAGCCTATGCCCAAAGAAAGTAAAGATCTACTTGGATATTTAGCGCTTAAGCCTCTACATGGCAGTAAAGCTTCCGGTAAAATAGCCAAAAAAGGCTCTGCTGATCTTTTTGTCCAGAATTTAAATTCCAAAGAGGGGCGCAAAGATATTAATTAATCTTTTGCTAGTAAGTAAAACTAATATAATTTCAAAATACTCAATTACTAAATACGTAAAAAACACTATATCTCATGGAATCTATAAAAAAATTATATGATACATATAAACCAGAACTACCAATGTCTGAATTAAGGGGATTTTTATGCGAGATTCTGAATATAACATTAGCTGAATTGCTTACCCTACAAGAAGTCCCAGCAGATGCCGCAGAAAAATTTTGCGCAATGTGTAAAAAAAGGAGTCTAGGTATTCCTTTTGCCTATATAATAGGAAAGAAAGAGTTTTTTGGTTACGAATTTATTGTAAATCAGCATGTTCTTATTCCCCGCCCGGAAACTGAATTTCTTGTAACAGAGTCACTAAAATACCTGAACCCTTCATCCTTAGTGCTTGATTTATGTACTGGCAGCGGATGTATTGCTATTTGCTCTCATCTTAAATCTGGCGCCCATTTTATTGCATCTGATATATCATCCGACGCGCTAAAGATAGCAAAGCAAAATGCTATTATGCAGAAGGTAGAGGATAAGATAGAATTTTATCAATCAGACTGGTTTGATAATATCCCTACTAAAAAATTCGACTTAATTCTTTCTAACCCTCCATATATTCCAGATAATGATTCTAGGGTTTCTGAAGAGGTGCGGGCAAATGAGCCAAATATTGCCTTATACTCTGGCGCTAGAGGATTTGAGTCTTATCAAATTATTGCAAGCAAGGCGCCGTATTTTCTCAAATCAAATGGTATTGTAATAGTAGAATGCGGACAAAATCAGGACTTAGAAGTAGAGGAAATATTTGCTCGTAAGAGCTTTAGACTTATAAATAAGTTACAAGATTTACAATCTATAAATAGGATATTATCTTTCATTTACGCGCAAGAATAATACTAGGTCTCAAGAATTAAACTCGCTAAATTCGTTTGGATAATTTACAAATTGGGGGCCAAAGAGAGCTAATCGGGAAATATTATTATTATTTAAGATAATAACGAATTATATAGAAAATATTTAGTTGTATTAAAATAAAATTCTGCTACACTAAGTTATTTTTAGGTAATTCTCTTGTAGAAGGGGATCCAGGAGATAGTTAGGAGCTCGGGGGCGACAACTCCCCCCTGTCATCCCCTTGAAAAAGGGGATCCAGGAGATGGAGACTAGGGGAATGACAGATTTGCCTCTTGTCATCCCCTTGAAAAAGGGGATCCAGGAGATATTTATTCTGGATTCCCGCCTTCGCGGGAATGACAAAGAAGAGCGGGAATGACAAAGAAGAGCGGGAATGACAGCCCTCCCTCTTGTCATCCCCTTGTAAAAGGGGATCCAGGAAATGGTGAGGCTGGATTCTCACCTTCGTGGGAATGACAAAGAAGCGTGGGAATGACTCTCTGTGCCTTGTCATCCCCTTGAAAAAGGGGATCCAGGAGATATTTATTCTGGATTCCCGCCTTCGCGGGAATGACAAAGAAGAGCGGGAATGACAAAGAA
>JANRMA010000081.1:0-2579 GCA_033762035.1 Rickettsiaceae bacterium | reverse complement strand
GCCTTATTTCTTCTTCCACAAAAAACCTATTTAGAATTTAACCTAACTATTGTTTATCATCCATAGGTTGCGTTGTCACTAAGTAATTTACATACTTATGATAAATTATTAGATATTTCTGTCAGGTACGTGAACGGTTACGATTAGCGCCTCAGATTTCGCTTCTATGTTCCTGGATTTGCTTCCAGATTTCCTTTACAATATCATCTATCCTAATATTACCTGCAGCTGAAATAGGAAACACATTTTGCCCGGAGAAGGACTTCAGGCTCTGTGCTGCTATTTCTACTTCTTCTGGGGTTTTTGTGTCTATTTTATTTAGGCAAATAATTTCGGTTTTATCTATTAGTTTATTAGAATATGACTCAAGCTCATGCCTAATAGTGGTGTAATCTTTTATAATATCTTCTGAATTAATATCAATTAAGTGGACTAATACTCCGCATCTTTCTATGTGCTGAAGAAATCTATCCCCAAGTCCATGGCCTTCATGTGCTCCTTCGATAAGCCCTGGAATATCGGCTAAAACGAATTCTTCGTCATATAGTTTTACTACTCCAAGACCGGGGGTAAGAGTTGTAAAAGGATAATCTGCAATTTTAGGCCTTGCCCCTGTTACGCGTGATAAAAAAGTAGATTTACCTGCATTAGGAAGTCCAACAAGACCAGCGTCAGAAAGAAGCTTTAGCTTTAGCCATAAATTCATTTCGCCCCCAGGCTGACCTTTTATAGTCCTTGTAGGAGCCTGATTAATAGATGATTTAAAATGAGTATTCCCAATCCCGCCCCTGCCTCCGCTGAGTATTTTAAACTTTTCGTACGGATTCTTGAAATCGTAAATAATCATTTGGCAAGTTTCATCATAAATCTGAGTGCCGACTGGTACTTCTATTATTAAGTCGTCCGATGATTTTCCGGCCCTATTTTGACCCATTCCATTTTGTCCATCTTTTGCTTTGAACTTTTGATTATATCTGAAATGCATCAAAGTATTTAAATGAGGATTAGATAAAAAAACTACACCTCCTCCTCTTCCACCATCGCCGCCATCTGGCCCTCCCTGAGGAACGAATTTTTCTCTTCTAAAGCTTGATGCGCCATCTCCTCCTTTGCCGCTTTGTATAAAAATTTTTGCTTGATCTATAAATTGAGTCATTTGCCTCCAAAAGTAATTGTTGCCATAATTGGTATATAAATTAGTGAAATCATACAGGAAATAAGTACTGAAGTCGCCACCCTCTCTGGACTAAACTTCATAATAGAAGAAACCACAATTGTATTTGCAGCAAGTGGGGCGCTAGAGAGTAGTAGAAGTGCATTATATTCTGGCGCATCATAAATACCTAAAATATATTTATCAATAATAATAAATATACATACTAAGCAGGGATATATTATATATTTAGAAAAAAGAGAAGCTAGTATAAATTCTCTGTCTATTTCAAAGTTTTTTAATTTTGCAATGCCTAGTCCTATCATAAGCATTCCGAGTATAGAATAAGTACTCTTCATATCCTCTAGAAAATCGTCTAAAAATTCAGGTAAGTGTATCTCTAGCAAACTAAATAAACATCCAATACCAAATGCATGAAGCATAGGCATACTCAGAATTTTTACTATACTTTCTCTTGTAGAACTTATAGATCTTGCACAAATATAGTAGCCAAGGGATGATTCATATATATTTACTCCAATAACACACATAATATAAATACTTAGAGTATAGTCGTCGAATATGCAAGTTGCAATTGGTAGCATGAAATATCCAGTATTACCGGCTCCTGCGCTCATTGCAAGAATATTACGAGCTTGATTGTCAAAATATCTATCATATAAATTATAGGCGCATAGGCATGCTATACAAGATATAGTGTAGGTAACCATAGAGATACCTATATCTGTAAAAGAAAGGGTACTATTTGCAGGTACAGAAAAAAATACAATAGGTGCAATAAAGTAAAATAGAAGAGATGCGATAGATTCTCTTTCAACTTTTTCTAACCTGCCAGCCGCATATCCTATAATCACACTTAGTAGGATTGAAATAATTTTAAAAAAAACAGTATAAAAAAGCGGCATTTGGTGCGTTTGCTGTTATATTTGCACTAATTAGTTAAGTATATTTTATGCAAGTCTTAAATTTTAAGCTTAAACTCGCAAATATAATTTCTGCTTAAAGGCAAGTTGATGATACATAAATTTTCAGCAAATGTAAACAAATATGATAATCTAATCTTCAAATATTAGGTTCTGTCTAAATTTCTATATAACGATAAGGATTTATAGGTATTATATTTCCTCAAAAAGAAATATATATTGCCCCTGTACCGCAAGGCATATAGCTTTGAATAATATCCCCATTTGATTAGGCTCTACAAGTCTCTTATATTGCCTAAGTAATATATCTCCATATTCCCCAGAATTGCTAGAAAGTATATTTAATCTTTCTTTAATGCCGAGTTTATGCAAAAATTCATTTTGTGTTAGGGTATTGCTTGTTTTAATGCCAGAATTAATAGCGATTTTTCTGATTTGTGCAAAATCTACATGTGCAGTAATATCGCCAGACCCTATATCTT
>JANRMA010000080.1:0-3207 GCA_033762035.1 Rickettsiaceae bacterium | reverse complement strand
GTGCTCGGATATAATATTCAGAGAGTTAAGTAATATAGAAAACTCATTAATTATATTTTCATAATTTTCTGCCCTTGTTTGTTCGCATATATGAATATTAGCCATGGATAATATATTAATAAGCCCCGTAGGGCCTGCTGGATATATATTATTTGCCCAGGCTTTATCAAGGAAGCTTTTATCTGCCTCCTGAATTTTTGTAATAGCATGATCAGTGGCAAGAAACATAATAGTAGTTACTTTTCTAATTTTGCGATTTGCTTGTAAAGATTTTGCAAGTTCGCTCGTATAATCTTTGGATAATAAATTTTTTAGATGTAGGTTCATAGTTTTAGCTAATTCTTCATTTTTTTCTGGCATAACTAAAAATTGCGAAGCTTTTGCATCTATTACTAATATATTATCTTCTGGTAAAAATACTACCGCATCCGGTCTTAATTTATTATTTACCTCATTATTAAAACTATATTGCATTTGAAAGTCTATATTTGGCCGCAAAGAGGATTTTTTTAATATATTTTCAAGAGTCATTTCAGCAAAAGCTCCAGACGATGTAGGAGAGAGTAGGGCGCTTTGTAAGTTAGTAACTATTTTTTTTGAATCACTAAAATCTTTGGTAAGCATATTTACTAAACTTGCAACTTTTTCCAGTTCTTTGTTAAAACCTTCGGTTTGTTTTACGATAGTTTCTTCGCTAGATTTTTTTGCATCATTAACCTCTTTTTTGTGAATTTCTATTAATTGATTGGTAACTGAATTAGTTAATTCGTATAAAATAGATTTAGAGTTTTTTAGCGACTCTTCCTGAGCTTTCTGGTTTGCTTGGATATTTGCATTTAAAAATTCAATTTTACCTATTAATTCTATTTTTTCATTATAGTAATGTTCAATTTTTACTTTTAAATCTTTTATTTCTTGAATAGTTTGCTTGTATAATAAATTTATATTTGAATATTTTAAGTAATATATAAGGGAACTTGCCGCGGTAAGTAGTGTAAAAGATTGTAACAAATAAATCATAATTTTATATTCCTATTTACATGTGCGTTCATTATTAGTCCAAAGCATATAAGTATAGACCCCATCATTGTTCCGCCGTAAGACATAAAGGGTAGCGGTATTCCTACTACTGGTAGTATACCCATAACCATTCCCATGTTAATAGCAAAATGCAAAAAGAAAATTGATATACATCCAGATGCAACTAATTTTAAAAATAATGTCCTTGTGTTAATTGAAATACTAAGAGCAAGATATGTAATTGTAGTATAAAGCATTATCAAGAAAATAGCGCCAGCAAAACCTAAATCCTCGCATAAGCAAGCAAATATAAAATCAGTTTGATGTTCTGGCAAAAAGCTTAAATGAGCCTGGCTCCCCTCCCCAATACCTCTGCCGAATAAGCCTCCAGAGCCAATTGCAATTTTTGATTGAATAATATTATAACCCGAGTCTAAAGGATCTTGCTCCGGATCTAAAAATATATATATCCTCTTTTTTTGATAGTCATGTAATTTTTGCCAAATTAGTGGAGAAACAATAAATATACTACCAAATGAAGCCCAAAATACCCATTGTCTTACCCCTGCAAGAAAGAACATTATTCCAGAGACTAAAAAAACTATTATACCGGTTCCGAGATCTGGCTGCTTTATAATAAGGCCAGCGCATATTATAGATACCCCAGATGGGATTGCTAAATAAATTAGAGATCTTACTTGATTGACAGTTATATCATGAAAATATCTAGCTAGAAAAAGTACAATAGAAATTTTTGCAAGTTCGGAGGGCTGAATTCTAATAGGGCCTAAACTTAGCCATCTAGTGGCTCCCATAGCGGTATGGCCTACTAACATCACTACTACTAGAAGCATTAAGACTACTATCAGTGGGAGATAAGCATATTTATATATAAATCTAGGATTGCTCATAGCAATCACAAACATTATGGGTAAAAAAATAGCAAAATTTATAATTTGCTTTGCTGCAAATGGATACAAATTATTTTGCCCGGCCGAATATAATATTAAGAATCCAAAACAAGCGCATGTTATTATTAAGAATAACAGGATTTTAGGTAGTTTCGAATAGTAAGAGATAATATATGACATAAGTTTATTTGATTAACGTACACTAATCATATCAAACTTTTAGTATATTGCAAGTCTAAAATGTTTCTTTATAACTAAAAGGCGTAATCACCGCCCCTCCTTTATTTCCGAACAGATATTTTATTACTGGTAAACCGCCAATAAGATTATTTATACCATATAAAGAAGGAATCACCCCCCCTTTAACGTCGACAATTCTTGCGTTTGTATCAATTGCTGCTTGAGCATAAAAATTAAAATAGGCACCTGTTGCATCCACTTTTTTAAACAAAATCTTGTCCATTCTGGGTGAAACATATATATCGCCTTTTATTCGAGAAAAAGGTATATCGCTATTAGCAAGAGCGTTTAGCAAGCCTGGCATGGAAATAAAAGACACTAACTTGGCTATGAATTTGTTATTTTTCATCGTCATGTTAGATATATTAAAAGAGCCTTCTAAAGGCCCGTGATGCTGATGATTGCCGGCAAAAGAAATGAAACCAGTCAATACTCCGGATTTTATTTTGTTTGTAATACTAAGTAGAGCAAAGAGTTTATCTACTCTATTAGTAGTTAGATTGTAGTTTTTATCTTCTTGCGACATTTCAATAGATATAAAATCTTCGCCGTCTATTTTAGCAAACATCTTTGTAGTTACCCATGTGTTTTGACTATATTCCATATCCACAAGCACATTAGTTAAATTCACATTATTTTTCATTTTTATCTTATTTAAATCAATGTTGAGCTTTAAGTATGATTGCCCGGACTTGTTATGTTTAAAAAAATTCTCCAAATTTGCGCTAGATAAATCAAGTAGGTCTCCTTGCAATAATATGCGAGTATTTTTCTGGTCAACGTCAATTAATGCAGCAAAATTTCCATTATGATACTTGATTTCCTTAAATGATATTTTATTTGAAGAATTAGATTGTATAAATTCGCCATTAATAGAAAGACCATTATATCCGGTTAAATCAAACGCAAACTTATTATCATCGCTAGAGTCTAGATTTTTTAGTCTAAATTTTGCCTTTATGCCCATTTTTTTTTCAAGAGCTATAGAATTTACCAAGAAATCCAATTTAGTCAGATCTGCTTCAGCTATGATATT
>JANRMA010000079.1:0-22912 GCA_033762035.1 Rickettsiaceae bacterium | reverse complement strand
CTATTTAAAAATTATTCTTTTATAAGTGGCCCTGCTATGATGAATATCCCAGAATCTCAAATGGCTGCAAAAGTTTGCAATAGCGAAATAGATGCTCTGGCGATTATTACCGCTCATCCCAGTTTATTAGTAAATTCTATTTTTAATTTATGTAATATAGACTTTATATCCATAGATTTATTGAGGCTGGATGGCATTGTTCAATCAAATAATATTTATAGTCAAGGGATAATAGATCCGAGTTTATATAACAAAACCTCGCATTCATCAAATACTCTTGTAATGAAAAGTGTTTTAGTTACTTCGGCTCAAGTCCCCTATGATAAAATTAATATTTTGCAAAATACACTAAGGCTGCAATTTGATGCATTTGTTGCTTCCCATCCTGCTTTAAAGAGCCTTGATAAAACAAAGGTTTTTGACCAGAATCAATATATTATACCATCATATTATTGATGTAGTTAAATTTTCTCGTTTTCGACACTATATTGCCTGGAAGGTTTATAAAGACTGGGTTTTGTTAAAAATTGAGGCACAACGGCTTTTATGCTGCCAGTACCTCAAACTTCGTTGGTGCGTTTACTCCTAAAGCTTTGCATATGCTCACATGTACTAGTCAAGATTTGATCTGACGGTCAGTATATTTTGTTACAAACTTGCATGATTCTTTTATCCGATCTTAGGTATAGTAAATGTTCTCTCCCAGGCAGTTTCGGATTAATCTGACTGATTATTTCCTAGTTTGTCTAGTAATGTTGGCATTAATTCATTTTGAATTTGATCTATCATATCACTATCACTTTTAATGCCTTTATTTTCCTCAGAGGATTTTGCATTTGCTGGCTTATCAGCAGTAAAATTAGTATTCTGACTCGCCTCTTCCGGGGCTGGCATATTTAGTTCTTTCATCCATTTTTCTATAGTAGAATCTTGAGAGGATTGAAGAGAAGATAGAAGATCTTGCATTATATTATAAGTATAGCCTTTTTTAAGCCATACGGGGTATAATTTTGCATCAATATGAACAACTAACTCCCATAGCGTCGATGCTCCTATATAACTTCCAGACACAATAGAACCTATTAATGTAAATAATAAAAATGAAATTATTATTCCTCTTCCAATACCTATACCAAGACCTAATATTATATCTATAGGGCCTTTAGTATATATTGATAAAAAAGATTTAATAGTAGAAGCAACAAAGCTAAATAGAATTGCCGATATAGTATAGGCAAGTCCTATTGAAATAGGACTTGCCATTGCCCTAAAAGGTATATATTCGCTTATTATTTCGCTTGCAAGGGGCTCAATCAGGAAAGTGCAAATCAGGGTCAGTAAATGCAATACCAAATTTAATGTTGACATGATTGCGCCTTTTGCAAGGCCCATTATCGCTGAAATCGCGATAATCATTAGTATAACAACATCCAAAAAACTCATTTCATCCGGTAAATAATTTCACTTATACATATCAAATAAAAGTGCATTTGTCTAAGAAGAATTATAAATTTATACAAAGAATTCTTTTGTATCCGCAAGAATGCGTTGCAGCCCATATAATACCAATCTTCATTTTTAAATAATCCAAATGAATTTAGCGGATCTCGTCTTGTTGCTACCCATTAATATAGGCACGCTGAAGCTTCGGCCTAAAATTCATTGGTCTAATTTATTCTTACGAATGGTATAATAAATGCTCTCAGGAAATAATCTTATTTTTATGCACGCACCAGTCGAAAGATAGTGCTAAGTATATGGTGGCTCTATATCGTAGCGCCGGTGTCTATATCTTTCATTAGGGTATTGCGTCTTTACTAAGGAGCTTACTCCGCAATGATCTATTCACGACTAAGGTCTTTCGTTAGGACATCCTAATTGCCAGACAAAGTCTGAGCAAGTAGATGGTAAGACTAAATCCCCTCTTTCGAGGGAATGACAAATGAACCAGGAGATGACTATATTCTGTGGGCCTAGGATAATTTAATAAGTGATTTTATTACTTAGAGTAAAACTCAATAATTAAGTGTACTTCAGCTTCAAAAGGAAATGGTATATCGGAAACTGTAGGCATTCTAAGCAATTTCCCTTTCATATCTGATGTGTCTAAGTTGTAATAATCAGGAATCCTTCTTTCTCCTTTTGATATTGCACCAAGAATCACAGTTGATTCTTTAGCGGAAGATTTGAGTTCTATTATATCTCCAACTTGCAACATATAACTTGGAATATTTACGCTCCTACCATTAACCAAAATATGCTTATGAGAAACTAATTGACGAGCCGCAAAAATTGAAGAAGCTAATGTCATTCTATATACTGCAACATCAAGCCTAGACTCTAACATAGCAAGAAAATTCTCCCCAGTATTGCCCTTCCTTCTGGAAGCTTCTTTAAAAGTATTTCTAAACTGACGCTCATTAATTCTTCCGTAATGGGCTTTTAATCTTTGCTTTGCTCTTAAATGCAACCCGTAATCAGATATTTTAGACATAGAAGTAGGACCTTGTTGGCCAGGTCTATAATTTCTTTTGTTAAAAGGATCTTTACCGTCCCCCCAAATCGTAACACCAAGCCTTCTACTTGCTTTGTATTTTGCATTTACTATTTTTGTCACTTAATTAATCTTATGTATTATGAATAATTGGCAATTATAGTATTGGAACTCTATATAGTCAATCTAATTTTTACATTAATTTTTATATTTTCAGCAGTAAATAATGAAAAATTACTCGAACAAGGCCTAGTGATTAGATAAATTAAATTAATGCTTTAAAATTGATCCAGCAAAAATCCTGGCTTGAATCAAAGCTAGATATTATATATTTCTTGTTCTTTGAGCTTTACTATTTTATCGATTGATATAATTTCTTTATCAATTAATTTCTGCACTTCTTCAGAGCCGTTATGCAATTCATCTTTAGAAATAACGCTCTTTTTTTCTAGTTTTTTAAATTCTTCTATCGCATCTCTTCTAATATTTCTTATAGCAATTTTAGCATTTTCTCCATATTTGCCGGCAAGTTTAGCTATTTCTTTACGCCTTTCTTCATTTAATGGGGGTATAGGTAGCCTGATATTCTGACCTTCAGCTGTTGGATTTATTCCTAAATTCGCATCTATAATAGCTTTTTCTACGGCTTTAACTAAAGTTCTATCCCATACTTGGACTATAAGCATCCTAGCATCATGTACAGTGACTGTAGCAACTTGATTTAAAGGCGTCCTAGATCCATATACCTCAAGCTGCACAGGGTCAAGTAAGTTGATAGATGCCCTACCCGTTCTAAGGCCCTTTAGATCTCTTTCCAAAATATTTAATGCTTTAGTAATTTTAGTTTTTAGCTCTTCTAAAATATTTTTTATTTCCATGTTAGTACTCAATAATTTTTGTAAAACTTCCCTCTCCCTTAATCACCCTAGAAATACTATGATCATTTTTCAATGAAAAAACTTTTATAGGCAATTTATTTTCCCTTGCAAGGGCAATAGCAGCCATATCCATTACGGATAAGTTATCCCGCAATACGTCACTATAGCTTATTGTATCATATCTTCTTGCGCCAGGATTTGTTTTTGGGTCTGCATTATATACACCGTCTACTTGCGTGCCTTTAATTAAAAGATCGCAATTCATCTCTATGGCCCTTAACACAGCGGCTGTATCAGTTGTAAAAAAAGGATTACCTGTACCTGCGGCAAATATTACAACCCTACCTTTTTCCATATGTCTTATAGCTTTTCGCCTAATATAAGGCTCGCATATACTCATCATTGGGATCGCAGATTGAACTCTTGTATGAATTCCGTCTCTTTCCATAACATTTTGCAATCCTAGCGCATTAATAATAGTACCAAGCATGCCCATATAATCAGCGGCCGCTCTTTCCATACCTTCTTGATCGGCCTTAACGCCCCTATAAATATTACCGCCGCCAACGACAACGCAGATTTGGACTCCTGAATTTACTATAGCTCGTAAATCTGATGAAATTTTTTGTAAAGTCACAACATCAAGACCAAAACCTTTATCTCCCATAAGGGCTTCTCCTGAAAGTTTTAGCAGTACTCTTTTATATTTTATTTGATTCATTATTTATCAATCATTATTGACCCGAAATATGCATCGAAACTCGAAAAATGTCAAGTTATTTACAACATAATATTGACTATGATAATCTAGGATGACATTATACGGTCCAAACACATAATTTTTGACTGACTATGAAAACTAATAAAATTGTTATTCTATTAACAAATATTTTTTACCTCTTATTCTCATCAATTAGTTATGCTGGTGAATTATTTGCTCAAAAAACAAACGTAATACATGAATTTTTTGTAGAAGATGAAAATCAAAATCAGGAAGATGCTAGGGATAAAGAAAAAGATATTCAAATCATCAATCAATCAAAAATCCAGCTAGAGCAAAGCAAAATTGAAGACGAAGCTAATCAACTTGAAGCGCAGCGCTTAAAAGTAGAAGCCGAATTAAAAGCCGCCGAAAACTCAAGAAAAATTACCGAAATAGAAAAAAAGAAAATGGAATCTGAGGCCAGGAGAATGGAGGCCGTTAGAAAAAAAACAGAACTCGAGCAAAAAAAGGCTTACGAGGAAGAGATAAGACTGAGCAGGGCAAAAATTAGAGCCGAAGAAGAAAAGCTAAGACTAGAAATAGAAAAATATAAAGCCGAATTATCAAAGCTAAAATTACAAGAGGAGATTTTGTTAAAGCAAAATCAGGAAGAGAAGCGCAAGCTAGAGTTAGCTGCCAAGGAATTTGAAAATGAAAAAAATGAAGTAAATTATACCAAGAGCCAGAATACAAAAGAATCAGACTCGCTAGCCAAACTGAAGCATGAATTAGAAAATCTAAAACAAAACTTAGATAGTGAGCGTAAAGATTTAACTGCAAAACAACAAGATTTTGCAGAATCATCTAAATCTCTAGAAAAGGATAAAAAAGATTTGGATATACGTAAGTCTGATATTCAAAAAGCAGAGGCCGAGATTCAAATTAAAAAAAATAAATTGGAAGAGGAATATTTAAAATTTTCAGATTTAAGATCCGAAGCAGAACATGCAAAAAATACCCACAATGAAGCCCTTAAGAAGCTTAACGCAGAGTTAGCTTCTACTGCAAAGCTAAAGGACGAGCTCGCTGATGCTCGTAAAAAATTAGAGGAAGAAAAATCTAAACTTCAAGCAGAGGCTAATAATATTGAAGCAAAAAATAATAGCTTAAACAAAAAGCAAGAAGATTTAACGAAGCTAGGCGATGAATTAGAAAAAGAAAAAGTGCATCTTATATCAAGGGAAAAAGCACTTAATGATAACGAAAAGCAACTATTATCTCAGAAGTCAGTATTAGAAAAAGATAGGGCAAAACTTAGAGAAGAACAATTCAATCTGGAAAAAAGTAAAATAATACTCACCGATGAAAAACTAAAATTAGACGAAATATCAGCAAAACTCAAGCAAGAACAAAATATAATAGCTTTAGAAAGAAGCTCGCTAGAAAAAAGGATAAGTAAAATAACTAATTCGGAAAATGAGATTAAAGCTAAACAAACCCAAGAAAATCAAAGCAAAGAGGCTGAGAAGGGTCATGAGAGTCAATATCAAGACCAAGGCAAGATAGATCCTAAAAATTTAGGTGCATCGAATAATAATAGCATATCCGAAGAATCTACCGAAAATTCTTATAAATCAGCAGGAACGGACGATAAAAAATCGAGTACTGCCATTCTGAGTAAAATTATTTCATCGCTTCCAAATATTTTCAATTTTATTCAATATAGTTATGCAAGCAAGAAAGCTTCCAATATACTTGTATCTGAAAGTCAAAATTACTATAACGAGCAAAATACTAGTAATCAGCAATCTTTAGATCAAGATAATGTCCAAAATGATCAAATCCTTAATACAGAGAACGAATATTCACAAAATATTGCAAGTAATAGTAATGACGAGTCGCCAGAAAGTAGTGATACCTCATCTAAAATGGACAATAAATCAAACAGCAGGTTAGATACTACGCCAAAAAAAGATGATGCAAATCAAGATTTAGGCGCGCAGGACAATAACAATAGTAACATTTCAAGCGCTAAATCTGAAGATATTAAACCAGTAATACGTGATATACCAGTTGCAACAAAAGATCATAGTAATAATGGCTCTTTTTTTGAATATGATATAGTAGAAGGAGATACAAACTCTAAAGTTGTAGTAATAGAATATTACTCTCCGACTTGCCCTCATTGTTCTTACTTTTATAAAAACATATATCCTCAAATAAAAGCCAAATATATTGATACAAGAAAAATTGCCTTTGTCTCAAGAGAATATGCGGGTACTAAGCAAGATCTTTATGCGACTGTACTGGCCATATGCGCGGGTAAAGTCAGGCGTAAATTATTCCAAGTAGCATTGCTAGAAAAACAGGACTCATGGGCTTATAATAAAAACTACAAAGAAATCTTAACAAATATAGCTATCATGGGCGGATTAAGCAAAGAGCTGTACGAACAATGTCTTAATGATGATACAATTATATCTTACGTATTTGGGCAAACCAAATTAATTAACCGCACTGAAGGTTTTGTAGGAACTCCTGCGATAGTAATTAATAACAAAGTATTTGGGAAATCATTGTCTTTAAGCGCAATTACTAAGGAGATAGATAATTTATTGAAATAGTAGATAAAAATGTTATTATAAACTTATACATATCAATAAGGTAAATGAAGTAATGACATCACATGACAGCCATAGTCCATTAGAGCAATTTGTAATCTACAAAATAATACCTGTAGAATTTTTTGGGATAGATATTAGTATAACTAATTCAAGTGCTACAATGATTGTTATAACCTGTATTTTAATGCTTATCTTAATGGGCGTGCAGAAAAATATAAATAGTCAGCCATCTAAATTAAATATCGCACTTGAAATGATTTATCTCATGATTCAGAAGATGGCTAAAGATAATCTGGGAGAAAAAGATTCTAGGTCGTATGTAGCTCCTGTGCTAACTTTATTCCTATTCTTAAGTTTTTCTAATTTAATTGGCCTAATACCTTACGGCTTTACAATTACTTCTCATTTTGCCGTCACTTTCCCCCTAGCTCTGGCTGTTTTTGTGGCTGTTATAACTGCTGGTTTTAAGCATCAAGGTCTGCATTTTCTGAAGTTATTTGCTCCTAGCGGACTACCTTTATGGCTATTACCTATGATATGCATGATAGAAATATGTACATTTATTGCAAGACCATTTACCCTAGCATTAAGATTAAGCGCTAATATGATAGCAGGCCATGTATTCTTAAAAGTTCTAGCTGGTTTTATGGTATCTTTGCCATTATTAGCAAAATTAATACCTGTGCCTATTATAGTTTTAGTAATAGGATTCGAATTATTTGTAGCTATATTACAAGCCTATATATTTGTAGTATTGACGAATTCCTACTTAAGTGATGGAGTCAAGGGGCATTAAAAATCATCTTATTGTTATTTGATGCTCATTTTATTGAGCCATTAAATGGATTTTTGATTGATTTTTGAGCAATAGGCTTATATGATTCTATTGAATTATTTAATCAAAGTAGGAAATTTATGGAATTAATTGCATTAAAATTTATAGGCGTGGGTTTAACAACTATAGGAATGTCCGGGGCGGCGATTGGAGTTGGCAATATTTTTAGCGCTCTAATATCTGGAATATCAAGAAATCCATCTTCTGCAGATACTATGCAGCGTCTTGCGCTTGTAGGGGCTGGACTTGCAGAGGCAATGGGGCTCTTTTCCTTTGTAATAGCGATGCTTTTGATTTTTATGTAGCATCAATATGCCTCAACTCGATACTAGTACTTATTCGTCGCAGTTATTTTGGCTTGTAATATGTATTACTTTTTTTTATTTTTTTATAGTAAAAGTTTTTATACCTAATATAGAATTTGTTCTAAAAGAGAGACAAAAAAAAATTACATCATTATTAGACGACGCAAAAAAACTGCAACAGGAAGCTATTTTGCTTAATAACCAGTATGCAGAAGAAATTAAAAAGGTGCATTTACAAGCTTATCATGCTCATCAAACAGCACTCAAAGATTTAGATAAAAAATGCGAAGAGCAAAATGCAAATATCAAAGCCTTACACGAAAAGCACATTAATGAATTAATATCATCTATCAAGACTTCAGAAGAAGAGTTTTTGAGTCAAATAGAATCTAAAGCTGAGTACCTTGCAGAGAAAATGATAGATGTAATCTTATTACCATCTAAAAAATCAATAAGTAGAAAATCATGAGCGCTGAATTATATCTAGCTATTTGTTTTGTGATTTTTATATTCTTAACTTCACAAAAGATTTATCTACTCATGAATAATACGTTAGAAGAATCTCGCAATACAATCCTAGAATCAATTAATAATGCAGTAATTATATATAATCAGGCCAAGGAGAAAAATGATGAGGCTAAAAACTTACTAGCGCAATTAGAATTTGCTAAAAAATATATTAATGAGAAAGAAGAAAGAGAGATTCAGTACGATCTGGAGACAAGAAAAAGAAAATTTACAGATAGCTTAAAAGTTAAACAACAACAGTTCGAACATATATGTAGTAGAAAATTAGGCAAATTAAACCAGGTATGCCTATCTAAACTGGTAAGTTTACTTAAGGATAAATTTGTCGTTACAGTGAATCAGAATGAAAAATTATCAGAAGAGATGACTAATATCATCTTAAAGAAAAATACAATAAATCGAGACCTATAGGGCTCTTGCCATATCTCAGGTAGATATTTACTTTCCGGGTAGACTAAAATGGGGCCTGTAAATATGAGCCTGACGCAAGTATAGTAAATGTTCTCCCCCTTGGGTAGAGAATAATTTCAATCAAGCTATCTTTCTTTATTTGATAAGGAAAATCTTCGTAAGAACTATATTCTAACATAGTAAATAAAACTTGGACTAGAGGCAATAGATTATTATACCTAAAATCGTATAAAAAAGTCATTAAATTGGATAGGGATTTATCTAGAGAATGATTATCTACAAGATAATAGAAGTATATGGCATATTCTGTTCAATTTCGTAAAAAATACTTAAGCTTCAGTTAGAAGGGGAGACTTTTATTGAGTTATCAAAAAGATTCAATATCTCAACTACAACGATAAGCAGATGGAAAAAAGAGATCAATCTAACGCTAACCAGAAATAAGAGACCAATTAAAATAGATAATGAAGCATTGAAGAGGGATATAAAGGACTATCCTGATTCTTATAGCTATGAAAGGGCTAGAAGGCTTGGGCGCAGGGCATCTGGGATAAAGCATGCTAAAAAACGCATTGGGGTTACAAAAAAACTCTAAATCATCCCAAAGCGGATTTAGAGAGAAGATCTATGTTTTGTCAAAAAATTGATGAGCTAAAAAAGGAAAATAGGAAGTTGGTGTCTATTGATGAAAGTGGTTTTGCGTATGACATGCCCAGAACCCACGGCTATTCTGATAAAGGTAAGCGTTGCTATGGTTCTCAGACTCAGAGTCAAAAGGAAGAACCAACGCAATAGGTGCTTTAATTGGCAGAGCTATGATTGCAATAGGCTTGATATCAGGTTCAGTTAATACAGCAGTTTTTACCTCTTGGGTAGAGTAGATTTTATTGCGAGGCCTTCCAAAAGAAAGTGTAGTTGTTATGGATAAGGCTTCTTTCGATAAAGGCAAAGACATGCAAAAGATGACAGAAGATTCTGGAGGCACTTTATTATACTTACCTCCTTATTCCCCCGATCTCAATCCAATTGAGAAAAATGGGCCCAGGCTTCATATAAGGCGCTCTACAAATTGCTCCATAGATCAAATCTTTAATACTTACCTTGTATGACTCTTTTATCCGATCTTAGTTATATAGTGTCGAAAACGAGAAAATACTAAAAATTAAGCACTTCGTCGCTGCAGCTAAGACCAGGCGATAAAAAATATAACAATATCTTTATATATGAGTAAGAATAAGACTTGCAAGACCAAGGAAAATCAAAAAACCAAAACTATCTATAATTGCGGCAACTATTACCCCGGATGAAGGAGCTGGGTCAAAATTAAACTTATCTAAAAAAATAGGCACAGCCGCTCCAAAAATACCCCCTAACATAAAAATAGCTATAATCGATATTCCAAAAATTTGCGCAAGACTCATTTCGTTAAATAGCCATATTACTAGCAAAGATCCAATAGCGCCAAATACAAGCCCATTAAGCCCGCATGTTAGGAACTCTTTAATAATAAGCCTTGCAGCATGCATACGAGAGAGATCTTTATTGGTTATTGCCATAATTGTGATTGTCATAGTTTGCATGGTTGCATTACCGCCCATAGAAGCTACTACCTGCATCAATGGTGCAAGAGCAACAAATTTCGAGATAATATCTGAAAAACTGTTAATTACGAAAGAAGTAATACACGCAGCAGCAAGATTTAAAAATAGCCATGGAAACCTCTGCTTTGCTGAAGATAATAAACTATCATATAAGTCTATCTCATTTACTCCGCCGAAATGCAAAAGAGCATCTTCAGCTTGCGCTTCCATGATAAAAATCATATTTTCTATTGAAATTATACCCACTAATTTACCGGATCGATTTATTACTGGCACAATACTAAGCGCATAATGCTTAAAAATATACACAAGATCTGAGAGAGATGTGTTAGTTTCGGCAATTTTCAAATCACTATTTGCTATATCTTTAATAACGCTTGTCCGATTAGATCTTAAAATCGTACTTAAGGAAACTGTACCTACTGGCTTACCTTTGGCATTTACAACTACTACTGCGTGAAATTCTTCGATATATTCTTTGCTAGCTTTAATTGAATCTAACGCTTGCCCAACAGACCAATGTTCATGAAATAAGATATATTTTTTCGACATAAGTCTTCCTGCGCTATGCTCGGAATAATTATAACATTCCAGAATATGCATTCTATTTTCTTCTGGAAGTAATTCTATTATTTCATTCTTTGCATCTAGATCTATATCATCTAAAAAAATGATCGCATCTGAAGCATTTAATTTTACGATAAATTCAGTAAGTTTAGATGGGCCAAAATATTCTAGAGCTAGTATGTTAGATCTTGCACTTAGTAATACAAGTAACTCTGGGTCGAATATATCTTGAATAAGAGAAAAAACTGTAAGAGCTTGGTCGTGGGAGACGGAATCTATCAGATCCGCAAGATCTGCATGGTGCATTTCTTTTATAGCAGAATATGCTTGCTCGTGCTGCTCATCTATAATTAAGGACTTTATCCTTTCAAAATCTGAATATATGAGCCTGTGTTCTAGATTTTCTAGTATAGTATTTTCATCTTTCTGCATAATGCTCCTCTATCAGCTATTCACTAATAATTTCGTAAATATGGTGCGGCCAAGAAGATTTGAACTTCCACTCCTTATCAGAACAGCGACCTCAACGCTGCGCGTCTACCAATTCCGCCATGGCCGCACTGCAATTAAAACAGCGTGACTAAAATTATATACCAAATTTAGGCCTGGAAATATAGCAAATTCAAAAGCTAATAGCAATTAAATTTTGCTTACGATAAAAAAGTTTATCCTAGGCAATAAAAAATTTAATTAGGCAGAGATTTTTAAGCCGGGATTTTTTGCTTGCTTATAAAAAATTTTCGCCTCAATCTTGCAATTAAGATAATGACATTTAAGTAAGCAAAGTATATTGTGGGAGAAAAAATATTATGAAAGGCATTATTCTAGCCGGTGGACACGGCACCAGATTATATCCTCTTACTAAAACACTAGGCAAGCAGTTACTCCCTGTATATGACAAGCCAATGATATATTATCCTCTTGCTACAATAATGGAGGCGGGTATAAGAGAAATAGCGATAATTAGCACTAAAGAAGATTTACCATTAATGCAAGATTTACTTGATGATGGGGCGAGCTTAGGGATTTCTTTAACTTACATTACTCAAGAGCGTCCAGATGGTATAGCTCAGAGTTTTTTATTAGCAGAAAATTTTATAGGGCAAAATACGGTATGTTTAATTCTTGGGGATAATATATTTTATGGCCCTAGTTTTACAGAACAAATTAGAAACGTAAGCTCAATTAAAGATGGCGCTGCGATTTTTGGCTACCATGTTTCAGACCCAGAGAGATACGGAGTAGTAGCCTTTGATAAAAATGGCAAAATAGAACAAATTATTGAAAAGCCTAAAAATTTCGTTTCATCTTACGCAGTCCCAGGATTATATTTTTATGATAATAGCGTTATTGCAAAAGCAAAAACTATTTCTCCTTCTTCAAGGGGAGAGCTAGAAATTACTGATATACATAATCTTTATATTAAGGAAAATAATTTATCATTATATATCATAGATAAAGGAGTAGCCTGGATGGACGCAGGTACTTTTGACTCTCTAATTGATGCATCTCTTTATGTACAAGTATTAGAAAAAAGACAAGGTATTAAGGTGGGGTGCCCCGAGGCTGTTGCTTTATCCAATAAATGGATAAGTAGAGAAAAGATACTAGATAATATCTCTAAGCTAAAATCTAGTCCTTATATAGAATATTTACGTAGTTTGGGGCAAATAGAAAAATAGATTTTTAAGTGGCCCCTCAAATGTAAGTCAAGTAGTTGTATTATACATGCGGATCCCGGGAGTAGAGTAACTAGAAAATAATCGGCAAGAATAGAAATTACAATAGAGCCTAATACCAATCGCAAGAATTAAACCCGCCAAATGAATTTAGCGGATCTCGCCTTGTTGCTACCAATTAATATAGGCGCCCCTGCTTAGAGCTAAAATTGATTTGTCTAATTTATTCTTACTAATGGTATTATATCTTAAAAATGCTATTATGCCCCCCTTAATACAGTGTGTATATACCTACCGTATATTAGGTAATAAAAAAAGCCAAGTATATAGGCTAAATATCTTTATTTTTAAGGCATATAGCTTAAATAGTGACTTATACGCAGAGTATACTGCGCCCATATAACGGGAATTTAGGTTCAAGCACTTGGAGTTTTAAAAATCATATTTTTATTATGATAATAATACAACTACATTAATAAAAAATAACATTTATAAATATCAAAAACTAGCTATAAGAAATTTAACGTTATATTATAGGTATAATTAACTTATTCAAAAAAGAGGAAGTATTATGGCAAGAGAAAGAGGTAATGAGGAAAATCAAGAGCTAAATCAGAGGTTATTAGAAGCAATTAGGAATAATAATATAAAGGAAGTTGATACTTTACTTACAGCAGGAGCTGATGTAAATGCCAGAAATACTAGTGGCGAGACCGCTCTTATTTATGCTGCATGGGGGGGCATACTGAAACCGCGGCTCTACTGATTGATAAAGGAGCTAATGTAAATGCTCAAGATGTTGATAACCAGACTGCTCTTATTTATGCTGCAACATGGAGCCGCACCGAAACCGCGACGTTACTGATTGAGATGGGAGCTGATGTAAACGCTCAAGATCGTTATAACGAGACCGCTCTTATCTGTGCTGCGCAGCGCGGCCATACTGAAACCGCGGCTCTACTGATTTATAAAGGAGCTGATGCTCAGGAGATTACTCGTTCTTTGTTTTCACGTTGCAGTATTCAAAATCTAAATAAATTACGAGACTGGTTGTTGAATCAAGGCAATATAGATGAAATTCAGAATATCCGATCGCCATATGCTAAAGGAATAGCTACTATAATTTCCTGTGCGCCTAATCTTGACTTTGAGCAGATTAAGAGCGATTGCGCGCAGCATAATCAGTCTCATCAACTTCATGAAATTATCAAGCAATGCGAAGCATTTCACACCAATTTGCATCATTCTGGCCCTCCAATCCTAAAGTAATATTGAATCTAGATTTGTTAGTCAGAACTTATACCAACTATAGAAAATTCCAAATGGAGCTTTAGATATATTAGTATAGTGGAAAGGAATTCTATTATATCAATCTTTAAAGATTTTAAATTGAGTGGTGTGTATTTATAGATATTCTGGGGTAATTAAAGAGACGAAAAACTCATCTCGTTTTCGACACTATATAGCCTGGAAGGCCTACTGATGCTAGGTTGTGCTAAAATTTGAGGCAGTACATTTTATGCAGTCAATACCTCAAACTTCCTTGGTACCTTTGTTCCTAAAATTTTCTCCCCTTTTGGAATGATGACAGAAGAGCTGCTTTTATTTTTTTTACACGGACGAACATAATGATACCTAAAGAATTTATTATATGGGAAAATACCACGCTAAGGCATAGCATATGGCTAGTGAAAGGATTTAGCAAACAAAACCATAACGTTCGTCCGGGGTAATAGTTGCCGCAATTATAGATAGTTTTGGTTTTTTGATTTTCCTTAGTCTTGCAAGTCTTATTCTTACTCATATATAAAGATATTTTTATATTTTTCATCGCCTGGTCTTAGCTGCAGCGACGCAGTGCTTAATTTTTAGTATTTTAATTAATGTTCTAGTATCATTTTATAAAAATTGTCAAAAAATATACCCCCAAGTCAAAAATTACTTGAATATTTACTAAAATTCATTTAAAATAAAAACCTTTTTTGCGGGGTTGTATGAATTTAGATATAAATGCTCTATTATTTATTGGTTTTTTAGTTGCGAATTTTATTATAGGTCTTTGGTCCGCAAGAGGTATAAAGTCTATTAGGGAATATGCGATAGGCGACAGAAACTTTTCTACTGCCACTTTAGTAGCTACTATTGTTGCTACATGGATTAGTGGCTCAGCATTTTTTAACAAAATTTACGAAGTTTATACAAGCGGACTATATTATCTTTATGTTGGTGCCTTGGGGCCTCCTATCTCATTACTGACAATGGCATATATATATGCTCCAAGAATGTCTAGATTTATGGGTAAAATATCTATTGCCGAAGTATTTGGCCAAGAATATGGCACATCCTCAAGAGTAATAACTGCAATTGCCGGCATTATAGCATCAGCCGGAAGAATAGCCGTGCAGTTTAAAGTTGCGGGCATGTTATTTAATTATGCAACTGGAATAGATGAAATTTATGGCGTCTTAGTAGGAGCGATGGTAATAATTACTTATTCTTCATTGGGAGGAATCAAATCTGTAACTTTTACTGATGTTATGCAGTTTTTGACTTTTGGCATAATATTGCCAATGATATGTTTCTATTTGATGAATGAAGCAAGAAGCCTCGATGATATAAGCGCAGCCCTTCAAAAACGAGACTCATTTAATTATTTAGAAGTTTTTGATTTTACAAGACCGCAATCTTTGTATTATTTATTTTTATTTTTCTACATGATATTACCATCGTTTGATCCTCCTATGTTTCAAAGAGTATCTATGGCTAAAAATGTAGAACAAGCAAGCACAGCTTTTGGTATAGCCTCTATCATTTATTTTCTTATGAGTATTGTGCTTATATTTATTGCGCTACTAGTATTAACTAATAATCCTGATATGAATCCTAAAGAAGTGGCAAAACATGTTATATTTAATTATTCTTATGATGGCTTAATGGGCTTAACTTTAGTATGTATAATGGCCATGGTTATGTCTACTGCTGATTCCTACGTGAATTGTTCTGCCGTTATGTTTAGCCATGATTTGCTTGCGCCTCTTAAAATTAAAGTTTTTAAAAATCAAATTATAGAATCTAGAGTTGCCTCAGTAGCTATTGGGCTTTTTTCTTTAGTAGTAGCTTTAAAAGGCGATAGTATATATAGATTGATTCTCTCATGTAATTGCTTTTATATGCCTATAGTTAGCGTACCATTTACCTGCCTTATTTTTGGTCTGCGCACAGATCAAAGACCGGTTCTTATTGGAATGAGCGCGGGTCTTGCTACTGTTTTATTATGGTACTATTTTAATATTACTATATTTGACCCGATAGTTCCTGGAATGGCGGCTAACTTAATATTCTTAATGATGAGTCATTATATTTTAGTTGGCAGAGGCAAATGGAGTGATATAGAAATTGCTAAATTAGAAGATGGTGTCTTACTTTCAAGAAAAATATCCTCTGTATATAGAGAACTAGGCGATATTAAAGGCATTCTTTCAAAAAGTGCTCCTATTACAAATGCCTCCTTCTTTGTAGTCGGAGTATTTTGTATGGTAACTATATATGCTATAATGTATAGTTTGCCTCAGGAAATAAGTAACATTCATTATTCTGAAATACAATTTCTTTTACTTAACTCTTTAATGCTTTCTACTATATTGCTCTCAAAACCTATATGGCCTTGGAAAAGCAACAAGCTAATTTCTAGTATTTTATGGCATTTTGTAATTTTTTCTGTGCTTATAGTTGTACCAGTATCTTTTGTAATATTGACGAAATTCGGACTTGCTCAATTTACGGTTTTAATGATTAATCTCATTATAATTGCGGGATTATTGAGATGGCAATTAGCCTTAGTGTTGCTACCTACTGGCATTATGTGCGGAATGTTATTTGCTGGATATTATTTTAGCAACTGCCCTTCTGCAATAGAGTCTCTATCTAGTATTTCTCTACATATTAAATTTGTTTACATAATGCTATTAATGGCAAGTGTTATAGTGGTGATTTTTCGACCTAAGCAAGAATATCAAGATTTACTAGAAGAGACTAACTCCTATCTTTTTGGCAAGATTGACTCCCAGGAGCAGGAAATACATCAAGCAAATGACTTAAAGAATGAATTTATTAGAAATATGCAACATGAATATAATGCCCCTATGACAGGAGTTATAAGCCTTGCAGAAGGTTTATTGGGCGCGTATCCTCAACTGACCGACAAAGAAAGGCTTGAGACTATTTCTATGATATTATTTAGTGCAAAGAGAGTAACCCAATATGATGAAAATCTGACAACTTTGGCAAAACTCACTAAGTTAAAATATAGTATCACCAAAGAAAAAATAGATCTTACAGAACTCTTGATAGATAGAATAGTAGATTGTAAGAAATTCTATAATAAGGATAATTATCATGAATCTAGAGAGTTTGTACTAAATATTCAGAATAATGTTAGTATAAATGCCGACAAAAAATATTTATGCCAGCTAATTGATAATCTCATTATTAATGCTATTAAATATTGCCCGATTGGTAAAATTATAATAGATTTATATACGGAAAATAATCTCACTATACTTAGAGTCGAAGATGAGGGATTAGGTATACCCGCAGAAGAGCTATTTCAAATATTTGAACCATTTTTTATAGGCAGTAGAACAAAGACTATTGCAGGAGGTAGAGGCACGGGGCTTGCAGTTGTAAAAAAAATAGCTGATGGGCATGAGTGGCAAATTGACGCATTGAGCCCTAATGGCAAAGGTGCGGTATTTACACTTATTATGAAATCATAATTATATTGTATTTTACTTACTTGCTTTGCCACTAGGCGGCTTACAAAGACTACTTGTCATCCCCTTCTAAAAGGGGATCCAGGAGTATTTAATTTTACTGGATTGATTCACCAATGCGCGGCTTACAAAGACGACTTGTCAACCTTATGCCATTTTAATATTTACATTTGGCTATAGTTTGCTTATTATCAGTCTTATATTTTGCAAAGGTATTGTTATATGAAAATAAAAAATATGCCCAACATAGCTGCTACCATTTTGGTTAGTATAATCTGTTTAAATCCCTTGATCGCAAGCGCTTCTTCGTCTGGTTATCCAGCTTCGGATGAAGAGAAATCTCGCAGCGAAACTGGTACAATATTTGGTAAAGATATAGTATTATATAAATCTTCGTCGGATAATAATTATCAAGTCAATAAACCTAAATCTATTACCCGGAATAAAGCCCGTGAAATTTTGTGGCATGCAGCTCGTGAGGTACTAAAAAATATGCCTACCCAGGTTGCAGATTATAATAGCGGTATAATAATTACAGATTGGTATATTAGTAGATTTCAGCCTAATTATAGTTTTAAAATAGAAGTTGCATTTGAAGCTAAAGATGAACTTAAAATAAGAATATTTGAGAGAAAGCTAGAAAAAGGTCAATGGTATAATGAGCCAGAAAATCCAAAGTTGGTTCAAAAATATCTGGCTATGATAGAAGAGCAGGCCAAAGAAATTATGAAAGCAAAAAAGAATAAAAAATAAATGAAGAATTTCGGCGCAATAGATAGAAAATGGCAAAAAAAATGGGGAGATGGTAATGTATTTTCTTCTGAGCAAATTACAGAAAAACCAAAATATTACGTGCTTGAGATGTTCCCCTACCCATCTGGCAAGATACATGTAGGCCATTTAAGAAACTATGCAATGGGAGATGTAATAGCAAGATTTTATAGAGCTAGCGGATATAACGTATTATATCCTATGGGGTGGGATGCATTTGGTCTGCCGGCAGAAAATGCGGCCATTTTAAATAATACTCATCCTGCAACATGGACTTATTCTAATATAGAATCTATGAAAGCTCAGATTAAAACTACTGGCAATAGTTATGACTGGAGTAGAGAAATAGCTACATGTGATCCATCTTATTATAAACATGAGCAAGAATTTTTTATTAATTTATATAACAAAAACTTAGCATATCAACAAGAATCCGTTGTCAACTGGGATCCAGTCGATAATACAGTTTTAGCTAACGAGCAAGTAATAGATGGGCGCGGCTGGCGCAGTGGTGCATTAGTTGAAAAAAGAAATTTAAAGCAATGGTTTCTAAGAATTACTAATTATGCAGAAGAATTGTTAGAGGAAACTTACAATTTAAGAGGATGGCCCGAAAGTGTAAGGACTATGCAACAAAATTGGATTGGTAAATCTGTAGGAGCTAATATTAAGTTTCGTATTAAGGGCCAGGATGAATTTTTAGAAGTATATTCAACAAGGCCAGATACTCTTTTTGGATGCACCTTTATTGCCATATGTTATAACCATAATCTAGTGGACAAGGCTAACAAAACTGATGATATAGAGCATTTTATAGATAATTGCAAAAAAATGTCCACAGCAACAGCTGAAATAGAAAGGGCCGAAAAAGAAGGGGTTATTTTAGATTTAGTGGCACTGCATCCTTTTGATGAATCTATAGAAATTCCTATTTATATAGCCAATTATGTGCTTAAAGATTACGGGTCAGGCGCAGTATTTGGTTGCCCAGCTCATGATGAACGAGATTGGATATTTGCAAAAAAATATAATATTGAGATAAAACAAGTTTTAACTGGGCCTAACACTGGGCTTAATGAGGCAATTGATATAAATATAGCACCATTTTTAGAAGATGGAATTATGATGAATTCAGATTTTCTTAACGGCCTTGACTCTGCTTCCGCCAAACAAAAGGCGATAGAAAAATTAGAGGAGCTTGCAAGGGGAAAAGGTAAAATTTGTTATAGATTAAGAGATTGGGGAGTATCAAGGCAGCGTTATTGGGGGTGCCCTATACCGATGATATACTGTAATGCTTGCGGAATTGTACCAGAGAAAATAGAGAATTTACCAGTAGAATTACCTAAAGATGTGGATTTTACAGTACCAGGCAATCCTTTAGATAATCACCCCACTTGGAAACATACTTCCTGCCCTAAATGCCAAAAACCAGCATTAAGAGAAACGGATACTTTTGATACTTTCTTCGAATCTTCTTGGTATTTTGGAAGATTTTGTAATACTGATGCTCCAAAAATGCTAAGTAAAGAGGATGCAAATTACTGGCTACCTGTAGATAAATACATAGGCGGAATAGAGCATGCTGTATTGCATCTTTTGTACGCCAGGTTTTTTACTAAAGCAATGAATGACGAAGGTCTTCTTGATGCAAGAGAGCCATTTGCTAATTTATTAACCCAGGGTATGGTGCTTCATGCTGCATATAAAGATGAGTCCGGGGCGTGGGTATACCCAGAAGAAGTAATAAAAACAGACAAAGGCTTATTACATAAAATTACAGGAGAGAAAATTAGTCAACTGAAGGTTGAAAAAATGAGTAAATCCAAAAAAAATGTGGTGGACTTAGAGCGTATTATGGAGAAGTACGGAGCAGATACTGTAAGATTGTTTATTTTATCTGATAGTCCGCCAGAACGAGATCTAGAATGGTCTGACCAAGGAGTAGAGGGATGTACTAAATTTATAGTGCGCCTATATAATTATGCCGAATGGTTAATTAATGCTAAAATTCAAGGTCAAGAAGATCTGGCTTTAACTGCTAAAACTCATCAGACTATAAAAGCAGTAAGTTTAGATATTAAAGATGCTCATTTTAATAAAGCTATCGCAAGAATAAGAGAGTTATTTAATTTATTGTCCGAAAAAACTTCTGCCGCGCAAAATCAAAATATTGCTAGTATATCTTATTTGCATGCTTTTGAGTCGGTGATAAGATTACTCAATCCTTTTTGTCCCCATACTACCGAAGAAATATGGGAAATATTAGGCCATAAGATTTTGCTAGCAATAAATGATTGGCCAAAATATGAAGAAACTTTAGCGGCCCCTTCGAGTGTTGTGATAGCTGTCCAGATTAATGGCAAGCTTAAGGCTACCATAGAAGCCCCACTAGATTCGGGTAGAGAATTTCTAGAAAAGAGCATAGAATCAGACGGGCTTATTGCTAAGCACTTAGAAGGAGCTACAGTATTAAAAACTATTTTTGTGCCTAATAAAATCATCAATTTTGTAATCAAGTAGATGGGCGCCTTAAGATTAATTTCTCTTTTAGCTTTAATTGCTTGTTCTAATATCTATAAGAATCTAGAAATAGTAGATGATTTAACAAGAGTGAGGATAGATATGGATTCTAAAACTCCGGAAGAATACGATTTTGAGTATCGGCTCAATAATTTACTCAATCAAAATACAAATAAGGAGAGTTTGTATAAGTTATCTGTAGTATTTAATATAGACACAGAAAGACTTGCGGTACTAAATGATACTGACACGGCAAGAGAGAGGATAGTTTTGGATATGAAGTATAAATTATATGATGATCATCAATCTGAAGATAAATTATTAATAGATGAATCATTTAGACTTACCAGTTCTTACAATACTCTTTTTTCCCCGTATTCAGTAGATATGGAAATTGAGAAAACGAGGCGTGATTTATATTTATCTAGCGCAGAAGAAATTCGAAGGCGATTATTATTATTTTTTAAACAGCGGAAAGGTAGTTTAAAGTGATATATTAGTAGATATATGCTTGGTCTAGCTATATTTGCGGTTTAGGCAAAAAAATGGTAACATAATGAATTACATCGGTAGTATTAACTAAATAAAAGGAATTTTCTAATGAAACTTTGGCAACAAGTAATTGTAGCGATGGTATCTGGCATAATGTTTGGAGCACTTTTTCCAGATTACGTGTTATATGTCAAGCCCGTCGGCACATTATTTTTAAGATTAATTAAGATGATAATCGTTCCTATGATCTTCTTCTCCCTTGTAACAGGCATTACAAGCATGAGTGACCCATCTTCTTTAGGTAGAGTAGGGCTTAAGGCTACTATTGCATTTACTGTAACCACGTGTTTTGCAGTAGTGTTCGGACTATTTGTTGCAATTTTAATTGAGCCGGGCAGAGGGGTAAACATAGATTTAGGAAACAAAAATATCACAGTTTCAGAGAAATTTTATCTTGACGCATTTCTAGTGAATATAGTACCAGAAAATATAGTACAAGCTTTTGCTGAAAATAATATTCTTCAGGTAGTTTTTTTTGCAATATTTACAGGAATATGTATCAATAATCTTGGATCAACCGTTGCGCCCGTAAAGACATTATTCCTTTCTATTTCTAAGCTTGTTTTACGTATGATGAATATTATCATTCAATCTTCTCCTTACGGAGCTTTTGCCTTAATGGCATGGCTAGTCGGATCTCAGGGGCTGGTTGTATTGATAGGCCTATCTAAACTAGTAGGCGCAGTAGTTCTTGCGATGGTAGTGCAATATGCCATTTTTGGGATTCTGATTTATGTAAGCTGCAACCTTTCTCCTATGCCTTTCTATAAAAAGAGCATACCTTATCAACTAATTGCATTTTCTACAAGTTCCAGCAAGGCTTCATTGCCTACTACTATGGATATTTGCCGAGACGAACTTGGTATATCTGATTCCAGCGCTTCTTTTATACTTCCTTTGGGGGCTGCAATTAATATGGACGGACTAGCAATAAATTTAGGACTAACAACCTTATTTTTTGCCCAAGTTGCCGGGGTAGATTTATCTTACACAGATTATATCATGATTATTATAACTGCAACATTAGGCTCGATTGGAGGGGCGGGCATTCCAGGGGCATCTTTAATTATGTTGCCTATGGTACTTTCTTCTGTTAATCTACCTATAGAGGGAGTTGCTATACTTGCCGGCATAGATAGAATTTTAGATACTCTGAGAACTACTATAAATATTACTGGGGACGCAACCGTAACATTAATTATCGATTATAGCGAGGGTACTTTTGATAAAGATAAATATTATTCCTAGATTAAAATATTATTTTACATTATGTGCTTTTATTTCATTTGCATCTACTGCTGACTCTATCAGAATTGCTTCGGGTAGTAGCAACGGAGTTTATTATCCTGTTGCCTTAAAAATATGCGAACTTATAAATAACAATAATTCTATAGTTGCCTGCGAGGTAATAGAAACTAGCGGATCTGTAACTAATCTTGAACTACTTAAAACTGGTAAAGCGGATTTTGCTGTTATTCAATCTGATGCAGCCCTTGATTCCTTCCAGGGTAAAGGTATTTTTTTCGGTGACAAACCATTTGAGGATATGAGATTCGTTTTGAGTTTATTTGATGAATATCTCACGCTAATTACAAAAAATGAAAGCGGTATTGTTTTATTTGGTGACTTAAATGGCAAAAAAATAGGAGCAAACCTGAATGGCACAGGG
>JANRMA010000078.1:0-2316 GCA_033762035.1 Rickettsiaceae bacterium | reverse complement strand
TCCTAAATTAATCTATTGCGAATAAATTTGAATTATTTCCAAATACAAGCAACAGATTTTTCATGTATTTCAAAACTAATTTTTCTCTAATATCCGAAATAGTTACTTTTACATAGCATTTTTCCTCTTTCAAACTTAATTAATCTTTATTTATCTCCTAAATTAATCTATTGCGAATAAATTTGAATTATTTCCAATTATAGTGATATCAATCTTCATTTAAAAACGGGACTTGATATTAGATGTTTAGTTTTTAAATGTTAGATATAAAGCAACTGTCATTTGTCAATAAAATAATGATAATTCCTGTTTTTCCCCCCTCGAAGACAGCCCAAAAACATCAATTATTAAGAAGTAAGTAACTTTTCTCTATAATCCGGCTCAAGCAGTGCTTTTACCCTCTTGCGTTTTAGAAGAAGTTTTTTATCGTTTTTCTTCAAAATATTGAATGCAGAGCGTCTAATGATAGCCATATTTTCTGCGCCATAGTTCACACTCGTTCTTGCGCTATCTTCTCTAAATGTAACATCCAAAGACCAATGTAGAGTATTTTCTATCGACCAATGAGCCCTTGTGCAATCCATCACATTTTTAGCTTTTGCTGGAAGGGAGCTAATATAATATCTCATATCCCTCGTTTCTTCTCCTGTCTTCTATTGAAGTAATTTCGTTACTTTTTTCTTCTACCTTTTCTTGCCCCAAAACGAGACCTAATTTATGAGAAAATGCCGTTACTAAATGCGCCGCGCCTTTTCCGTCTTTGCTCTTTTTTGAGCCGCGAGCTGTTTTTCCATCTATTGCCACAACTCCACTTAGTTCTGAACTCATACTTGTAACCCATTTTTCAAAAGATTCTTTAAAATGATCAGTGTCCAGGTGGCTTATGACATTACGCATAGTTTTTGCAGTAGGTATCTTACTATGTTAGTTCTTATAGAGACTATTTCTTAAAATTACATTAGTAATTTATGTTTTTGCCCTATGGAAGACTCAGCATAACTTGACATTTTTAATAATTTATAGTAGAATTTGATGTCGTAATTTGCAGGAAGGCTTTCTCAAGATGAGGTGTACATTTTATTGCATCGCTAAAGAAATAGATCTTAAAAAATTATCCGAGATATTTTCGTCAGACAATTCGCAATTTTTTGATGATGTCTTATGCTTACAAAAAGAAATATCACATGGTAAAACAATTGATATATTTTGCTTTAAATTTGGATCGGTAATTTTTTGGGGCTCTTCGGAAGAAGAGGAGGAGTTGTTTTTAAAAAAATCTATAGACGCTCTGATAGAAGAAGAGCCAACAAAGGCATGTGACGTAATTCATTACAAAATAGACGAACAAATAGAAAAAACTTATATAGAAGAAGAAGATAATAAGGTGGTTTTACACAAGGATTCTATATTTATCAAACTTTCTATTTCTCATGCACTTGCCCAATCTGCTAAATTAAGTATGCTAGAAAATGCAGTATCAAATCTTTTGTTAAAGACCAAGCCTTTGCAACAAGAACTTGCAAAAAAAGGCACTGTTTCTTTATCTAAAAGAGAAATAGCGAAAAAGATAGGCATGTTATTTAGCGAAAGATACTCGGTAAATCTTCATAGTGATATATTGGATACTCCTGAGTTTTTTTGGCGTAAGCCAAAATATGAGCCATTATATCTTGCAACCGCACAATTTCAAGATATAGAGATAAGACATACTATATTGAATCGTAGACTAAGTACAATTCACGAATTATATTCTATGCTCTCTAATGAGTTAAATTATATACATTCCGCTAGGATGGAAATTATTATAATTATACTTATAGCCTGTGAAGTGCTGCTTGGAATAACTAACCACGGTTTTTTTGAAAAAATATTTTAAATTATGAAGAAATTTTTATTAAATTTATTAGCTCTAGGGTTTTTTTTGGTATCTTGCAATCCAATGTCCGAAAATAAGCTTGTTGTTGTAACCTGCGCAGATAATCCACCATTTGAATATATAAAAAAAGGAGAAATAGTTGGATTTGATATAGATCTTATAAAAGAAATAGGACGTAAATTAGGTAAAGAAGTAGAAATCCAAAATATTGATTTTTCAGGTTTAATACTTGCTTTGATGAATAATAGGGTCGAAGTTGCAATAGCCGCACTCTCCCCAACTCCCGCAAGAGCAAAATATGTAGATTTCACAAAATCCTATATGGAAGCAGATATGGCCGCTCTTTTTAGAGATAATTTAAACATCCAAAACGAAGATGATTTAAAAAGCAAAATCTTAGGTGCCCAGTTTGGCAGCACTTGGGCGGATTATGCAAGGCA
>JANRMA010000077.1:0-2280 GCA_033762035.1 Rickettsiaceae bacterium | reverse complement strand
CATTACTCTAAAATTATTATTGAATGCGATACAATAGAACAATTCGAAGAATCTCTTGGTCTTGGCGCAGAAATTATTTTGTTAGATAATATGAGTCCAGATAAGATAAAATACTGCATCTCAAAAAATACAAATAATGTCATTATAGAAGCCTCTGGGGGGATTACTTTGCAAAATGTGAAGGAATATGCTCAAACAGGGGTAGACATATTAGCAATAGGCGCTATAACTCATTCTAGCCCTGCATCTGACATTAGTTTAGATATTATACAAAAATAAGATTATATAAATTTATTCCCTTAAGAAGAAGTAAGTAATGAAAGAACATAAATTAAGCTTTGCCGAAGCAAAGTTTACTCACGAGGATTTAATAAACAAAATCAAAGAGTATGACGAATATTATTATGAAAAAAATACTTCGTTAGTTACGGATGCAGAATATGATCAGATAGTACTAATGTGCAAAGATTTAGAACGAGCCTTTCCTGTACTTGCTTTAAATTCTCCAATCAATAAAGTAGCGGGCAAGCAAAGCCAGGGATTTGCAAAAATTCAACATCTTTCCCCGATGCTTTCACTTTCTAACATATTTGAAATACCTGAAATAGAGGAATTTATTTCCCGGGTACAAAAATTTCTAAAATTAGACTATTTCCCTAAAATAATGGCTGAGCTCAAAATAGACGGTCTTTCTTTTTCTGCTGTATATAAAAAAGGCATTTTGGAAGTTTGCGCATCTAGAGGGGATGGTAATATCGGTGAAGATATTACAGAAAATGTCAAAACTATCGCGGATTTTCCTCATGTAATAAATAATAAATCTGATATTTTGGAAATTAGAGGAGAGATCTTTATTACCAAAGAGGATTTTCTTAATCTAAATAGAATTCAAGAACAAGAAAATAAGCAGGTATTTGCAAATGCAAGAAATGCAGCAGCTGGGTCTTTAAGGAATCTTGATGTAAATATTACTCGCTCAAGACCATTAAAATATTTTGTATATTCAGTAGGCTTCTCGAGTCAGGAGTTTGCGGAGACCCAAGAAGAACTTTTGCAAAATTTAGAAGATTTAGGTTTTTGCGTTAATCCAGATAGAATTACCGCTACATCTCTTGCAGAATTAGAGGAATTCTATAATAAATTTGCTGCTAGTAGAAATGCTCTTATTTACGAAATAGACGGTATTGTTTATAAAGTAGATGATTTAGGATTGCAAAATAGACTTGGTTTTGTAGGTAAAGCGCCAAGATGGGCAACTGCTCATAAATTTCCTGCATATTTAGCTACTACTCATCTTATCGATATAATAATGCAAGTAGGCAGAACTGGAGCGCTTACTCCTGTTGCTGTTTTAGAACCTGTGAATATAGGCGGAGTTAAAGTCGCAAGGGCAAGTCTACATAATTTTGATGAAATAGAAAGAAAAGACATAAGAATCGGAGATAAGGTCTTGCTAAAGCGGGCTGGGGATGTTATTCCTCAGATTGATTCTGTAATACTTACAGAGCGCAAATCCGAACTTGAGATTTTTAAAATACCTAAATTTTGTCCTAGCTGCGGTGAGCAAATATATAAAAGCGAAGAAGATGCGGTATTAAGATGCAATAATAGGCTTAATTGCCAGGAACAAATACTAGAAAGCCTAACGCATTTTGCATCTAAAGCTTGTTTTAATATAGAAGGATTAGGTAGAAAGCAAATAATATTTTTAGCAGAAAAATCTTATATCAAAACTCCGTCTGATATTTTTGATTTAGCCGAAGATAAAGAAAAACTTAGCAATCTTGCAAAAGAAGACCAATGGGGAGAATTATCTGTAAGAAACTTGGTAGAAAGTATCAAAAAATCTTCGAATATTACCCTAGATAGATATATATTTGCGCTAGGAATAAGGCACATAGGTGCAATTACCGCAAAAATATTGGCTAAATTTTATAAAACTTATGAGCAATTTATTGAATCAATGCACAAAATAGCTCTGCATGATCAAGATACTATTGAAAATATAGACAATCTGGATGGTTTTGGATTTAAGACAATATCCTCCCTTATTGAGTTTTGGATGGTAGAATCTAATCTTAGGCTTGCTCAAAATATAGCTTCTAAAATAAATTTTATGCAAGCTGAAGAACAAGTAGCTTCGCTTCTAGCAGAAAAGATAATAGTCTTTACGGGGACTTTAGATGAAATATCTCGCAGTGAAGCCAAATCTCTTGCAGAAAAATATGGAGCCAAAGTCACTGGCGCCGTTACTTCTAAAACTAGTTTTCTTGTTGCGGG
>JANRMA010000076.1:0-3925 GCA_033762035.1 Rickettsiaceae bacterium | reverse complement strand
TATTTAAAGAGACAAGAAGAGGCAATCAAGTGTTTTGATAAAGCAATAGAGCTTGATCCTACCAAGCTGGAGGCTTACTTATACAAGGAGTATACTCTGGCTTCTTTAAATAGACACGATGAAGCCCTAGGGTATTGCGATAATATAATAGAACTTAATCCTAACATAAAGAAGGTTTACTTCTATAGAGGCTTATCACTTGCAACCGCAAACAAACATGATGATGCAATAAAATATTTTGATAAAGCAATAGAGCTTGATCCTTCTCGTACACAAACTTATATTGAGAAAGGATTCTCACTTTTGTATTTAAAGAGACAAGAAGAGGCAATCAAGTGTTTTGATAAAGCAATAGAGCTTGATCCTAATCTAGCTTATATTCACCAAGCATCCTCAATGGCAGAATTCTATCAATATCATAAAGCAGAAGATACAGATGAGCCAGAAGGCGCATCCATGTATATACCTGATTCTTTACCATTTGAACCTGACGAATTATCTATATCCGGGAATATATAACAAATAAATTAGAATATATTAGAATTATTATATCATTTAACTAATTTCTGATTTATAATTTTGGTCTAGAGAAAATGCAGGTATATCTATGCTTATATTTTGCCAGCTCTGCAAGTTTAAACAAAAAAACTTACCATACATAACCCCAGACGAAGAAAATAAAATAGTTTGACTTGCATATTCAAAGTCTTTGCCGGATTTAATTACTGGCTGCTTGCCTACAACTCCCTCTCCTCTAATGATATCTGTTAGCCCTCCTTCTTGCACCACGGTCCATTCTCTTGCTATTAATTTAATATCATCTTGAGATCTATTTGATATTTTTATTTTATATATAAATACGTGATTATGGCTTGTAATATTAGAAAGCTCAGCTGCGTAAAAAGATTTAGCGTATACTATAATATCGCCTGATGTAGAGGAATATTGAAAATATTCATGGTCTTCTTGTGATAGCATACATATAAAAATCGTAATGTTTCCCTTGTAGTTTTTCGTAACAAGCAAGCTCTCCTTCTTTACGAAAATTTAGATTTTCAAGCAATTTTATAGATCTTACGTTGTGCTGACCTACTGTTGCCTGAATTCTTACCAATTCTAGTGTGTTAAATGAATATTCGAGTATCTTGTATAAGGTATTAATCATAATACCCTTACCCCAATACTCAGGATTTAAGTCATAACTCAGTTCTGCCCTAGCATGTTGCTGGCTAACATGGTTAAAACCTGCTGTACCAATAATATCATTATTTTGATTTGCAATAGCCCAGTAATAACTCCTTCTTGAATAAAAAAGATTGGCCCAATATTGAAGCTCAGCCGTTGCATGAGCCGCTGTTTTTGGTATACTATCTTGGCCTAAAAATTTAGATACTTCATTTGTTGTTATATATTTATAAAAAAGATCTGCATCATTTCTTGCATCAATTTCCCTAAGATGATAATCGCCAAAATTAAACGTGGGAAATTCAAAAAACATAGCCTCCTCATATATAAATTGCTGGATCCTCTATGCCTACCTCTTTAAAACCTTGTTTTCTGATCGTACAAGAAAGGCAACTACCGCAAGATTCTCCTGTATCAAGCGGAGAATAGCAAGATATAGTCGCTCTATAATCTACTCCAAGCTTAATACCAGTTCTAATTATATCGGCTTTGGACATTTCAATTAACGGAGCTCTAACGCGAAGCTTATTATTTGATGTATATCCTAATCCTATATTGGCAGTTTTTTCATAATTTTCAAGAAATTCTCTACTACAATCTGGATAATTTCCTGAATCTATTGCATGCGCGCCAATAAATATGTCATAAGCACCAATAGTTTCTGCATAAGCTGAAGCAAGACTTAAGAAAATTATATTTCTTGCGGGTACATAAGTAACAGGCACTTCAGTAGTTATGTCATTGATAGAATTATATTTCGGCACTTCAATATTATTGTCAGTTAAAGCAGAGCCACCAAATAATCCGAGATTTATTTCCATAATTTTATGAGTAGCAATGCCAAGTAAAGATATAGTTTCTGAGGCTTTTTTTAGCTCTATTTTATGTTTTTGAGAATATAGAAAGCTTATAGGATATACCTCATAGCCTTCGTTTTGCGCTATAGCAAGTACTGTAGCCGAATCTAAGCCCCCGCTAACAAGTACAACAGATTTTTTTATCATTTTATTCCTATAATTTTATGCATTTGTGAGGAAAGTATATAACCTTTTTCTATTGATATATCAACTGCTAACATATTATTTTTTTTATTAATGTCGGTGGAATATTCATCTATAGGCTGTATATATACAGGAATATCACCAAATTCCCAATCAGGTACTTTTTTATATGCCTCTAAATTAGAGGAAATTAGAAATTTATACGCAATTAAATGTTCTAATATTTCCGGTCTAACATGATGATATTTACCATTACTTGATTTAGGAGAACATACAATAGTGACATTACTTGGAATTTTTTGATAAATGGTTCCGTTGGTTTCTATTTGTATTGTATATCCTAGCTTTAATAATTCCTCGCACAAAAAATTTATAGATTGCCTAAAAGGCTCGCCTCCTGTGATTATTATTAATCTAACAGAATTAAATTGCGTTTTTTCTACTACCTGATTTACTATTTCGTCTATATTAGCTTCGTAGAAAGATTCAAATTCTGTGTCGCAAAATTTACAAGCTAAGTTACATCCGCCTAGCCTTATAAATACTGCTCCTCTTCCGGCCAAAGGCCCTTCTCCTTGAATAGTTAAAAAAATATCTTGTACCTTGAGAATTTGACCCGAAGATACTTCTATACTACGTTTCGGATTTGTGCCTAGCATTTGCTAAATATCCAGATTTTAAGATGGTACCGCACCCAAATAGCTCCTTTTAATATAGAGCTTAAAACTGGGTTTCTCAGTAGGGGATAAAATTTTTGAAAATATATAATAAATCCTATTGCTTTGTGATATTCGAGAAATTTATTTGTCACTTTACTTGTGCTTAAAGCGTGGTGGATAGAGGCATCTTTTAAGAATCCTATTTTTCCCCCAGTATTTTTGATTTTCATGCATAAATCCATATCTTCTACGTGAAGAAAATATTCCTCACTAAGGCCTCCTACCTTGTGAAATTTAGATTTACTACATGCAAATAAAGCCCCCGAAAAAGCCTCTAGATCTGAAATTGGTGGCAAATTATTAATTTCTTCAGTAGGTCTACTAATTTTTTCTATACCAATTTTATCTAGCCCTAAGCTTTCGGACAGAGCATTTGATATATTCATCAAATTTCTTCTACAAGTCTTTTGTATTGTATTATCGGAGTTCAGAATTAATGAAGTTACAAACCAATATTGCGGATTATGCTTAAGAGCATCTCTAAGCTTGATTGCGTAATTAGTATCTTGCGTATAGCAATCAGGATTCATAAAAATAATATATTCTCCAGAAGCTGTGTGAGCGCCTAAATTACAAGCTCTAGAAAAACCAATATTACCATGGCCTGTTACTAAAGTAATTTGACCTGCAAGATCCATAGATTCCAATTTTTTTTCGTCTTCTTTGGGATTACCATTATTTACTATTATAACATCTTTTATTCCTTTCATCATTAAACATGATGAAATAGACTGAAATAAAATATCAGTTGTGTAGTAAGTAACAATTACTATAGAAATATCATTCATGCTTTTATGTTTAGTGTTTCTAAAGGAATTTCTGTCTTTATCCCGCTCACTACAGAAAGAATAGGACTTGATGAAAATATATTTTTTGCAACTTTTGTTAAATTGTTAGTTTCCACAGCATCTATTTTTCTAATTATTTCTTGTGCGGGAATATATTTGTTGAATATAAGATAATTTTTGCCACATTCAGAAGCTTTAGAGCCAGTTTTTTCTTCCGCCATTAGTATTAGAG
>JANRMA010000075.1:0-7603 GCA_033762035.1 Rickettsiaceae bacterium | reverse complement strand
TCTGGCTCTATCCCCATTATACATAGCTCCAATTTGTGGTACTGTTACGTGGCTTTCATCTATAAATAATAGCGCATCTTTTGGTAAATATTCAAATAATGTTGGAGGCGGAATGCCTACGCCCCTTCCTGTAAAATATCTGGAATAATTTTCTACGCCTTTACAAGTACCAGTCTCAAGTAACATCTCTAAATCAAACTGAGTTCTCTGATTAATTCTTTGATATTCTAAATGTTTTTCTTGGGATTTGAAAAATACAAGCCTTTCTCTTAACTCGTCTTCTATTTCTTTTGTTGCTTTATGAATTATATCTTTAGGAGTAACAAAGTGAGATTTAGAATAAATTACAGCAGCAGTCAGTTTTGCGCTTTTATGTCCTGTTAGGGGATCAAATTCACTAATATTTTCAAGTTCTTCTCCAAAAAAACTTAGCCTCCATGCTTTATCTGCATAGTGGGAAGGAAACACATCTATACTATCCCCATTAACTCTAAAAGTGCCTCTTGTAAAATTTACATCATTTCTTTCATATTGTAATTCTATAAGCCTTGCAATTACATGATTCCTATTATATTTCTCCCCTTTGTTAAGAGTTAAAACCATTTGATAGTAAAGCTCCGGGGAGCCTAAGCCATATATACAAGACACAGAAGATACTACAATTACATCTCTACGCTCTAGCAAGGAGCGTGTAGCTGAGTGCCTCATTAGATCTATTTGCTCGTTTATGGAGGAATCTTTTTCTATAAAAGTATCAGTTCTGGGAACATATGCTTCAGGTTGGTAATAATCGTAGTAAGATACAAAATATTCTACGGCATTTTCTGGAAATAATTCCTTCATTTCTGCATAAATCTGGGCAGCTAGGGTTTTATTATGAGCCATAATTAAGGAAGGACGTCCAGTACGCGCAATAATATTTGCCATGGTAAAAGTTTTGCCTGATCCAGTAATGCCTAACATTACTTGATCCTTTGCTCCGAGAGCAATCTCTCGAGTAATTTTCTCTATAGCTTTTGGCTGATCTCCTGCTGGAGAAAATTTTGAAACTAAATTAAAAACTTGCAAAATAAATACTCTACTTTACTAATTTGAATTACAATATTATATTGCTAATATAGTCCTAAGACGATTTAAGGCTAACATAATAACATGATATTAAAAATATGAAAGAGATTAAAATATATACTACAACCTATTGCCCTTATTGCATCAAAGCTAAAGCATTGCTTAAATCTAAGAATCTTAAGTTTGTAGAAATTGACGTTACAGGTAAAGACGAAGAAAGAATTGCATTAGTAGAAAAATCTGGCGGGCGCAAAACAGTGCCACAAATTTTTATTGGAGAATTTCATGTAGGTGGGTTCGATGATTTGGACGCAATGAATAAGAATGGTCAATTAGATGAGTTACTGGGGTAAAAAACATAGTGAAGAAATTAAGTTTTCAAGATATTATCCTTACTTTACAGCAATTTTGGAGCAATAAAGGTTGCGTAATTTTGCAGTCTTATGATGCTGCCATGGGGGCGGGAACTTTTCATCCTGCAACTGTTTTAAGACCCCTTGGTACAAAACCTTGGAATGTATGTTATGTACAGCCCTCTAGAAGACCTACCGACGGAAGATATGGAGACCATCCAAATAGGATGCAGCATTACTACCAATTCCAAGTGATTCTCAAGCCATCTCCTGACAATATGCAACAATTATATCTGGAAAGCCTTACCTACCTTGGAATAGACTCTAAAAAACTTGATATAAGATTCGTAGAAGATGACTGGGAGTCCCCTACCCTTGGTGCCGCGGGTCTTGGGTGGGAAGTATGGATTAATGGTATGGAAGTTTCGCAATATACTTATATGCAGCAAATAGGTGGCATGGAAGTAAGGCCAGTTCCAGGAGAGCTAACTTACGGGCTAGAAAGGCTAGCTATGTATATACAAGGAGTCTGTGATTATAAAGAACTTATGTGGAATAATAATATGACTTATGGCCAGGTTTCAATAGAAGAAGAGAAACAGTTCTGCGCATATAATTTTCATCATGCAAATGTAGAAATTTTACTGAAAAATTTTGAAGAGTCCGAAAAAGCTTGTATTGATCTAATAGCCAGTAACCTACCATTTCCAGCTTATGATTTTTGCATCAAAGGTAGCCATATATTTAATTTACTTAACGCTAGAGGAGTCGTTAGTACCACAGAAAGAGAGGCTTATATAGGAAGAATTAGACATCTTGCAAAAATTTGCTGCCTTAAATGGATTGAAATGGAGAATGAGCAATGATGAAAGATTTACTGATAGAGTTATATAGCGAAGAAATACCAGCCAAAATGCAAGCAAAAGCCGAAGGGGCTTATGCGGAAATTTTTAGTCAATTTTTTCATGACTATGGCATTAAATGTGATAATCTCCAAATATTTATAGGACCTTGCAGAATAGTTATTTCAGCGAAAATAGAGGAAAATATTCCCGAGCAAAACTTAGTAATTAAAGGCCCTAAAATAGATGCTAATAAATTAGCCATAGAAGGTTTTTGCAAGAAAAATAACTGTGCAATTGCAGATCTATCCGAAGAAGAAATAGGCGGGCAGAGTGTATATGTGCTAAAAAAGAAAATAGATGAAGGTAGATCTATAAATTTAGTAAGAGAGTATTTTGAGTCCCTAATGCGCAAATTTACTTGGCCCAAAACTATGGTTTGGGGTAGCTACTCTTTTGCATGGGTTCGCCCTCTTAAGAACATATTATGCCTTTTTGGAGATGAAGTAATAAACCTAAAATTAGGCCATATATACTCTAGTAATCAAAGCTTTGGTCACAAATTTATGTCACCGCACGCAATTGAAATCTCTAGCCCATCCGATTACTTCAAACTAATTAAAGAGTCATACGTTATTTTAGACCGCAAAAAGCGTAAATCTATAATCTTAAAGTCCATAGAAGAAATCTGTGCAAAATTAGACCTTATATTCGATTGCGACGAAAATCTTTTAGAGGAAGTAGCTGGCCTATGCGAGTTTCCGATTGTTTTATATGACAGAATAGATGCAAAATTTATGGATTTACCAAAGGAAGTTCTGGTAACATCTCTAAAGAACCATCAAAAATATTTCACTGCAAATACCAAATCCGGCTCTCTTGCGCCATATTTCTTTTTTGCAACTAATATATGCCTTGAAAATTATAAAGATATTATAGAGGGCAATAAAGTTGTGCTCTCAGCAAGACTGTCTGATGCTTTATATTTCTATAAAAAAGATTTAGCCACCACCCAAGAACAAAGATTTCGCCAGCTAGTAAATATTATATATCATCAGAAGCTTGGCACTATGCAAGATAAAGCATTGCGTATTGAAAAAATTACCTCTTATCTTGATGAAAATCTCACAATAGCAGCACGTTTTGCAAAATCAGATTTATGTAGCCTTATGGTTATAGAATTTCCGGAGTTACAAGGTATTATGGGCGGATATTATGCTGCATCAGAAGGCTTAAATTCTGATATAGCTGGCGCAATTAAAGATCACTACCTACCAAATGGACTTGAGGATCTTGCACCTTCTCGTAATGCTTCTATAGTGTCTATTGCTGATAAAATAGATAGCTTAGTAAATCTTTATATTGCAGGGGAAAGGGCTACTGGCTCCGGAGATCCTTACGCCCTAAGAAGATATTGCCTTGGTATTATAAGATGTATTCAAGTACATAAGCTAGAAATTAATATATTAGATCTTATAAAGCTTTCTGCGAGCTTATGCAAAATATCTCCTAATACTAATGATATAGAAGAAATTATGAGCTTTATAGAAGAAAGACTAAAGCATTTTCTTAAAACTCAAATACCCCTAGAAATTCTAAATGCAGCACTAAATTTACAGAAAAATCCTGATATTTTATTTAATATAAATATCGCAAATAGCCTATACAATATTCTCTCTAACCAAAAGGGTAAATCTCTTATCTCTTTATATAAACGAGCTAAAAATATAACTGAAAATTCAGAATATTACCTTGATGTACAGTTTAATGAGCTAGAAGAATCGGAATCTGTGCTATTAGATGCAATAAAAGAGATTGAAATATCTACTCGCAAACATTTAAGAAATAAAGATTATGAAAAAGCATTAAATAACCTATTGGAATTAGAAATACCGCTTCAAGATTTTTTTGATAAAAATCTTATTAATACCCAAGACACAGCAATAGCAACTAAACGCAAAGCTATTATCTCCAAAGCAATTTCTATCTTTGATATAATAGCAAATTTTAGTTTATTATAAAAATTCTAGAACAAGATTATATATGAACATCCTGATAGAAAGCGCAGAAACAGAAGAAGCTCTAAAAGTTAGAAAAAAATTAGAGATTTTATTAGAGGGGAGTTCGATCAAAATTACCACAAATTATGAGGATAAAAATATTATCTGTATAATAGTAATTGGGGGTGATGGTCAGATGCTAAGAAGTATGCATAAGCTACATAACCTAAATATACCATTTTTTGGAATAAATGCTGGATCTGTAGGCTTTTTGATGAATGAACAAGATACTATAAATCTTGTACTAGAAACTGATAATTTACCTAAAATTTCGCTTTATCCATTACATATTATAGCTCGTGATGTAGATGGACTAGAACATAATAAAATAGCTTTTAATGATGCAACTTTTATAAGATCTACCAGTCAGGCTGCAAAGCTTGAAATTACTGTTAATAATATTCTACAAATGCAAGAATTAATAGCTGATGGAGTTATAATATCAACTCCAGCTGGAAGTAGTGCGTATAATTTTTCTGCAGGAGGTAGGATAATTCCACTAGAAACCAAACTAATGTGCGTAACTCCTATATGCCCTTTTAGACCTAGAAGATGGCAAGGTGCTATGATTCCAGATTCGTCTTCAATTAAAATCCGCTCTTTAGAGAATAAAAAAAGACCTGTGAATATTATTGCGGACTTTTTGGATGTGCCAAATATCTTGTCCGTAGAAATTACGCAGCACAAAGAGATAAAAACGGATATTCTTTTTGCATCTTATGAAACATTAGATACAAAAATGATTAAAGAACAATTTATTATTTAAATTATGAAACAAGACAAATATTCTACTAGATACGTTTTAAAAAGACTTTTAACAGACCATATTAATCCGTACAGACACAAAATATATTTAGCTGTATTCTTTATGTCTATAGTTGCAGTCTCTTCTGCTTCTATAGTAAATTACGTTCAGCCCGCTATAGATAAAGTATTTATCAATCAAGATCAAACTATGCTATATGTTCTTCCTATGTGGATTCTGGGAATTTCAATTATCAAAGGTATTGCCGAGTTCGCGCAAAATTACCTAGTAAAATCCGTGGGTCAAAGAGTATTAAGTGATCTTCAAGTCACTTTATACGAACATCTACTAAATGCAGATATTGCCTTTATAAATCATAATTCATCAGCAAGGCTAATTTCAAGATTTACTAATGATATTTCCTTAATGCGTAGCGCTGTCTCCAACTTGCTTGTAGGAGTTGCAAAACATTTACTTACGGTAGTATTATTAATTTTTTTGATGATTTCTTTGCAGCCTGGGCTTGGTCTTGTAATATTTTGCGTTTTTCCTATAGCAATTTATCCGATTCAGCGTAATGGCAGGAGAATGAAGTCCCTTTCTTACTCTGCTCAGCAAGAACTCGGAAATTATACCGCAAGATTAGACGAAACTTTTGAATCTATAAAAGTTGTAAAATCTTATATGGCAGAAAAGTTTGAGTCTGAGCGAGCTAAATCCTTTATTGAAAATATATATCAATTATATATAAAAACTACCAAATACGATGCTCTTACCTCTCCTATTATGGAAACATTAAGTGGTATAGCTATGGCAATTATCATAATTTACGGCGGGCATAAAGTTGCTAGCGGAGAACTTAGCGTAGGTGCGATTTTTGAGTTTATTACAGCTTTTGTTTCGGCCTATAGGCCTTATAAAAGCCTAGTTTCTTTTAATGTAAATTTACAAGAAGGGGTGGCTGCTGCTACTAGACTATTTAAAGTTTTAGATCAAAAACCAGAAATACAGGATAAAACGAGCTCAATAGACTTAGAGTTTAAAGATGGTGATATAGAATTCAAAAATGCAACTTTAGAATTTTCTGGCGTTAAAGTTGTGGACTCATTAAATTTGCATATTAAAAATAACTCCACTATTGCTTTGGTGGGAAAATCCGGAGAAGGCAAAACCTCAATCGCTAATTTACTTCTAAGATTTTATAACCTAAATTCTGGATCTCTAACTATTAGCGGCGTAGAAATTTCTGATATAAAGCTTGCATGTCTTAGATCCCAAATATCACTTGTCACTCAAGATACTATGCTATTTGATGCAAGCGTTGCGCAAAATATTGCATATAACTCAAATGCTAATATGGCAGAAATTATATCTGCTGCTAAAGCTGCAAGTGCGCATGACTTTATTATAAAATTGGAAGATGGTTATGATACTATAATAGGACACCAAGGAAATATATTATCTGGCGGACAAAGACAGAGAATAGCAATAGCTAGGGCTTTCGTTAAAAATGCTCCTATTATAATTTTAGATGAGGCAACGAGTAGCCTTGATTCAGAAACAGAACAAGAAATAAAAAGCTCAATATCAGAATTATGCAAAAACCGTACTACAATAATTATTACCCATAGGCTTGCTACTATAGAACATGCGGATATGATTCATGTAGTACATAAAGGAAGAATTGTGGAATCTGGCACTCATGAGGAATTACTACAGCTAAGAGGGCAATATGCCAATTTATATAAACATTTTATCATTAAAAAGAATTTATCTTAAGAGAAATATACTATAGCGCCGAATGGGCCCAACTTTACTTAATAGGCTAAAAGTAGGTATCTTAGTGACATACTAGTCTCGAGAATAGAAAAAAAATAAAGATATTAAGACTTAGACTAGCTCAATTGTACCAGTTGTTATAAACTATTCCCGCGAAAATCAAACTTTAATATTGCACGAATTACGAATGCGGATTACTCAAAGAAGATATCTAAATAAATTTACTTCGGCTTTATCGGGTTTTGCTATAGCATCTTCTATATTATTTTCATCAAATTCTTTTGCGACAAATTATACAATTAATAATGGCGATAATACAAGCTTAGGCGCAAATAATACTGGCACGGTAACGTATGGAGGAGCTGGTACATTTAATGTTCTTTCATACACAAATACTGGAAATGTAGATTTTGCAGGTTACGCAGGCACTCTTTCTTTAACTACCGGAACAATAACAGGAGCAGTAGATTCTACTTCAAGTAGTAATGGTACTATATCTATTGGAGGAAGTAGCACTATATCAGGTAGCATTGGATCTACCAATTCTATATCTACTCTCACCTTTGCGGGTAATTATACAGCAACTCTTGCAGGAAGTTCTGTTAATATTACTACTATTACTCCAAATGCTAATAATACAGGAACAGTAAGCCTTACTAACACTACTTCTATGAGTTTTAGCGGAACTGTAGGAGCAAGTAATAATTTACTATCAAGCTTTACATGGACTACAGGAAAAGCTCTTACTTTATCAAA
>JANRMA010000074.1:0-12268 GCA_033762035.1 Rickettsiaceae bacterium | reverse complement strand
CATTTGTCTAATTTATTCTTACGAATGGTATTACTTGTCAAAATTTGATTTACAAATAGATTTGATGATTCAAATTACCAATATTTGTTTACTTGATTGTAACTAAAGCTTGGCATTCTAGAAAAAATTTAGAATTTTAAGGTATTTTTAGTATACGTCTGCTTTCTTTCAAAATTTTACAAATTAAAACTCACCTTTTAGTACAAATTATTTTCTAATTTTTAGTATTAGAAACAAACTTAATCATACTCCATGTTTATAATTTTAGTTTTGAATAAATAGCTATTTTATACTTAAGTCATTACAAAATTCTAAAAAAAATTTATGTTCTCTTTATATTAAAGGATTTTTTTAAGAAGATAAATTAATTTCCAGACACCTGAGCTACTTCCGCTGCAAAATCAGTTTCTTGCTTCTCAATACCTTCGCCAAGCTCAAATCTCACGAAAGAAGAAATTTTTACCTCTTGCCCTATTTTTTTAGAAAATTCTGCAAGAAGTTCATAAATTGGAGTTTTCCCGTCTACTACAAAAATTTGCTCATTTAAAACAGATTCTTGGTAAAATTTCTTAGTTCTACCCTCAATCATCTTTTCTATAATAGAATCAGGTTTTTTAGAGGCTTTGCATTGTTCTATAACTATAGCTTTTTCTCTTTCAACTAGAGATAAGTCTAATTCTTCAGAATTAAGAACTAGAGGCCTTGCCGCCGCAACGTGCATAGCAAGTTGTTTACCAAGAGAATGAATTTCAGGAGAATTTGACGGAGTTTCTATTCCAACTAAAACTGCGATTTTACCCATATCTTTTGCAACGCTATTATGTACATAAGAGCCAATTATACCTTGTTTAACTTTAAGAGATGCAAATCTTCTTAGGTTTAAATTTTCACCTATCAGAGCAACAGAGCTAACTATTTCTTCGCTTACTGTTTTTCCGTTGCTTAGTTGAGCTAAATTTAATTCTTCGAGGTTTTCATAGGAAGGTGCAATTTTAGCTATTTCAGATACTAAATTTTGAAATTGTTCGTTTCTTGCGACGAAGTCAGTTTCTGAGTTTAATTCTATAATAGCAGCTTTATTGCCTTCTACATAACATGCTGTAAGCCCTTCTGCTGCAATACGATCCGCTTTTTTGGCCGCCGCCGAAAGTCCTTTGGCTCTTAGACAGTCAACTGCTTTTTCGAAATCTCCCGATGTTTCAACTAAAGCTTTTTTGCAGTCCATCATGCCTGCTCCAGTTTTTTCTCTTAACTCTCTAACAAGTGTTGCTGTTATCATTATAATTAACTCCTAATTTATTATTCTATGATTATTGTTTTTTATTTACAAGTTAAGCTCTTTATATTCTGAATAAAGTCTTAATTGGAAAATATAACTTAATTTTTAGTTGGCTCTTTGTTAATATCGGAAGGATGTTCTAAAGCATTTAAGAATTCTTCTGAAATATCTGATTGAGAATCTGTTCTATCTAGTTTTTTTGATGCTTTTAGTTTAAGCACGCCTTTGCCGCCTTCAGACTTAGTTTTTGAGCTTTCTGCTAACGCGCCAATATCAACGCCAGATTGCACAAGCCCATCTTCTATTCCCATTAATGCAGCATCAGAAATAAGCTGACAATATAGTCTTATAGACCTTATAGCATCGTCGTTTCCTGGGATGATATATTCTATATTATCTGGGTCAGAATTTGTATCTACAACTGCTAAAATAGGTATATTAAGTTTAATTGCTTCTTGAATGGCGAGATGCTCTCTATTTGTGTCGATCATAAATATAAGATCTGGCTTTCCATTAAGATTCCTAATTCCGCCCAAAGATTTTTGAAGCTTTTCGCATTTTCTTGTAATATCGAGTAATTCTTTTTTTGTTCTAGTAGGTTCTTTTCTTTCTTCTTCTAATGTTTGCTCTAATTCTTCCAATCTTTTGATAGATTTATGAATAGTTGGCCAGTTAGTAAGCATTCCGCCAAGCCATCTATGATTAACATAATATTGTCCGCATTTTTCTGCATATTCTGCAATTAAGCCAGAAGCTTGCACTTTCGTTCCTACGAATAATACTTTGCCATTTTTTCTAACGGTTTCGTAAACTGCCTTAAGTGCATCTTTAATTAAACTAGAGGTTTTTTGTAAATCTATTATATGAACATCATCTTTGATACCATAAATATAAGAAGCCATTTTTGGATTCCATCTAGAAGCTTTGTGTCCAAAATGTACACCGGCATTTAACATTTCTGTAATAGAAACGTGAGGGATTTTTGTCATAATTTTTCCATATTGTTAGTTATACTTCCGCGCACAAAATAAGATAAGCCTATTAACTCACTAACGAAGGTAGTCCGCGTGTAAAATTACTCTTTCGAGTTAATGTATTATATAGTTCTTATAGGTGTTGTCAAGCTTAGTATTTATGCTTATGAAACTATTATTTTGCTTAAAGTTGTATTAACCTTTGTTTTATGAGTTTGTATTCATAAACTGCTAAGCACGAGTAAATTGAGTTAAAATAGAAACGTATAAAGTAAGTAAAACTTGTCTTGTATCTAATTTATATTTATCTATGGAAGAGACTAGATGAATTAACTTTTCAGACATTTGAGGATTATTTCTTTTCCGTCCTATTTCTTCTAATATTTCACTTGTTAATTTAGTAAATTTTGGATCCTTACCTTCATTCTGCTGAATATATTTTTCCAAGTAGTCTAACTTTTCTTTATTGCTTATGCCTTCTGCTAAAAAAAATTGAATTAGGCTGAAAGAGGCATATTCTTGGTCTATAGGTATAATATCTTCTGCAATTTTAATAACTCTGGATAAAATTGTAGGAATTATTCTTTTTTGATTACTTGTAATTAATATGAAATAAGTAAAAGAGGGAGGATCTTCCAGGGGTTTAAGTAAAGCATTTGCCGCGTTGGGATTTAAATGTTCCGCCCCTACTATAACGCAAAATTTGAAAGGACTAAGAGATGCTTTCATATTTATTTCTTCATGAATTTTGCGTATTTGCGCGATTTTTATTTCGCTACTTTCTTCGGGTCTAATAAATATAATATCAGGATTATTAAGAGGAGAAATATTAGTAACAGCGGCGAAAATAGATGAAAAAAATTTTAGCAAAATACTTGCGGTATTTTCTAGATTATTAGAAATAATCAGCGCTGCGCTTGGAAAGGTCTTATTCTGCCAGATTTCAAGTAGATTATTTTCTAAGTTATTCATAAATCAGATGTCTTAAAATTGTTTTACAATATGGTCCAGGGCTTTTAGACGTTGCAAAATATTTTCAAGATCATCAAGACGCACCATGCAAGGCCCGTCGCTTGGCGCATTATCAGGATCCTGATGAACTTCCATAAAGATTCCTGCGATTTTTGTTGACAATGCCGCCCTTGCCAAAATTTCAACAAATCTCCTATCTCCGCCGCTACTATTACCCATCCCTCCTGGTTGTTGTACAGAGTGAGTTGCATCAAAAACTATAGGATCTCCTTGCTCTGCCATAATAGGCAAGCCCCTCATATCTGAAACTAAATTATTATAGCCAAAACAGGTGCCTCTATCGCATAGCATAATATCTTGAGCGCCAGATTCCTTAAGTTTTGCTCCAACATTTTTCATGTCCCATGGGGCTACGAATTGCCCTTTTTTTACATTGATGATTTTGCCAGTTTTAGCTGCAGCGACCAGTAAATCTGTTTGCCTACATAGAAAGGCAGGTATTTGGATAATGTCTACTACTTCAGAGATAATTTCACACTGAGCTTCTGTATGAGTATCAGTTATTACTGGTAGTCCAAAATTTGCCCTAATTTCTGCAAAAATTTCCAAAGATTTTTCCAGTCCTACGCCCCTAGGGCCTTTCAGCGATGTGCGATTTGCTTTATCATAAGAGCTTTTATATACAAGAGGTATATTTAGTTTTTTAGTAATTTCATCAAGTTTTTCGGCCATAAAAAGCGCGTGGTCTCTACTTTCCATTTGACACGGGCCGGCTATTAGAAAAAATGGTAAATTATTAGATACCTCAAATTGATTTATTCGAATTTTATGCATATTGATTGGCCGGTGTAATTATTTGCACAATTTATATCAGATTGTTTGGATTAATCAAGAAGGGGAGGTATAAATTCAAAATCACCTAATGAAAATTTTTGTATAGCATTGCAGTACTGGATGCCCATTTTCATAGGCATAATACCAATCTTCATTTTTAAACGATACAAATGAATTTAGCGGATCTCACCTTATTGCTGCCTATTAATATAGGCATGCGCTAAGCTTCGGCCTAAAATTCATTTGTCTAATTTATTCTTACGAATGGTATAACAATTCTTTCTTTCCTTATACTCTTGGATGCAAGAGAAAAGATATGCTATTATTCTCCATCTAGTAATTTTTTATATTCTTCCATAGAATATTTCACAAGATTTATTTTAACTTTATGTTCTAATATATGCCTTACTGCTTTATCTTCCAAAATAGACCCTGTTAAAACTTTTATGGCAGAGGGGTCCGTTTTGTAATAGTGAATTATTTTATTTTCCAAGTGAGGCATCTGCATTATTTGCTTCTTAATCTCATTAAACTGCTCTTCCTGAGAAACTTTTATACCATTTTTATCGGCATAACTTGCAAGCATAAGTCCAATCCTTACTCTTCTAAGTGCGAGTTTAGAGCAATAAGATTCGGAATCCTCTGCTAATTCCGTATCGTGCTGGTTATTGTGATTATGCGTATTTACTTCGCTTAGCAGGTGCTTTTTTTCTGTTTCAAAGAGAGTTTTAGGCACTTCGAATGTCAGCATAGACTCTAATTTATCAAATAAATTCAATTTAGTTTGCGCCAGGGTAGTTTCTTCGTGGCCAGTAGAGATTACAGCTTTTATTCTTTCCTTGACTTCGTCCAGGTCTTTAGCATTAAATTTTGCTAGCATTTCTTCGGTATGGTCAAGATTATCTTTTTGAAGAATTTCATGTACATAAACTTTGAATTCTGATTTTTTGGCAGCTAAATTTTTGGCCCCATAATTTTCAGGAAACACTACATTTACAGATAGAGTTTGTCCTGCTTTTGTGCCTACTAATTGATCTTCAAAACCTTCTATAAATACTTTACTCCCAAGCACTAGCTCATGTTTTTCGGCTTTGCCTCCATCAAATGGAACGTCGTCAATAAAGCCTTCAAAATCTATTATTAATTTATCCCCTAACTTAGCGTTTGCGCCTTCTGGAGCAGGTGTATAGTTTGAATATAGTAGAGCTAAATCATTTAGTTTTGCCTCAATTGCTTCATCAGGAATAATAACTTCCGGCTTGTCTACTTCTAAGTCACTAAAATTAATATCAGCGATTTCAGGCATACGTTCTAAAATTACAGTAAATTCAACATCTTTGCCATCTTGTACGCTTAAATCTTGTACACGTACTTCGGAAGCTAATTTGATATTATTTTGTTTAACAATATGATCAATATTAGTATTAATCACATCCTGCAATTCTTCTTGCACTATAGAAGCTTTATATCTTTGTTCGACTATTTTTATTGGAACTTTACCCGGTCTAAACCCTGGCAATTTGAGGGTAGGCGCTATTTTTTGCAACTTGGTATTTACTTTATTGCTAAAAGTTTCTGAAGGGATTTGAACTTTGAAATGTAACTCGAGCCCTTCGTTTTTAATTTCCTGAATTTGCATAAATTTTAATTTTAACTTATTTGTTAATAAATTTGGTGCGGATGGAGGGACTTGAACCCCCAAGCCTTGCGGCGCTAGATCCTAAGTCTAGTGCGTCTACCAGTTCCGCCACATCCGCGTATTATTCTAATCAGGAGTAATAATTTAAGTCTCATGAAAAGATTTTATGGCACCAATATACACTTTATGCAATTTTTGTAAATGACTTATTTGAGTATTTTCATTGACTTTATGAGCGCAATGATTTAAAAGCCCAAATTCAAGCACTGAGCAGTAGTTTTTAATAAATCTTGCATCAGATGTTCCTCCGCTTGTAGATAAAATTGGATTTATTCCAGTTATTTTTTTTACTATATTTACAAAATTTTCAACAAAGCTGTGTTGTTTAGACATAAAAGATTCTGCGCTCACTACATAATCTAATTTGTAATTCTTTGCCTCGATTCCAGTGCTACTAATGATTTTCTCTATTTCGTCTATAATATATTCTGCGCTACTAATATTTGAGTTTCTGATGTTAAATAATGCTCTAGTTTTATCTGGAATAAGATTTAGTACTTTATTTCCTGTGTCTATAGATACTATCTCTAAATTTGATGGATCAAATAATTTATTACCTTCGTCAAATTTATGGCTTTGAAGTTTAGATAAAATATTAACCATATAATCATGTGGATTTACTGCTTTTTCAGGATAAGCGACATGACCTTGAGTACCGAGTATAGTTAGGGAGCAATTAATACTGCCCCTTCTTCCTATTTTAATAGTATCTCCTATTTCTCTAGAGCAGCTAGGCTCTCCTACTATAGCAAAATCTATTTTAATATTTTGCGCCTCAATCCATTCTAGCATTTTTTTTGTCCCGTAGGTCGCTTTAGCTTCTTCGTCTGAAGTGAGCAAAATACTAACTTTGCCATTAGGTTTGTTACTTACCCAATCTTGTAATGCACATATCATGCAATATATGGCGCCTTTCATGTCAACTGCCCCTCTGCCGAATATATAATCTTCTTCTATATTCATTTCATAAGGATTATATTTCCATAAATCTACAGGTCCGCTTGGAACTATGTCTACGTGTCCTGCAAAACATAAATTAGGGCCCTTTTCCCCATATTCTGCATATAGATTCAGGGTTTTGTCGTCACCTGTGCCAAATGATTGAACATAGCATCTAAACCCTAAATTTTTCAAAATATTTTCTATATAATCTATCAGGCCATCATCTTTTGGACTTACAGATGCCGCAGATATTAGATTTTTTAAAATTTCTAAGTTCATATTTCAACTATTTATTATATGCCTCATTCAACATTATGTCTCATTGTTACTATCATAACAACTTTCTTTAGCCCAATTTTCATTACTATCGATGCTAAAAGGACTAAAAGTGTCAAATGGCTCTGGACTTGCGATATGTGATGATGTATATCTCAGATTATTTTCTTCTAGGATAGTATTATATTCTTTTTTAGGGTTAATCTCCTGATTATTATTGTTACTTTCCGCGTAAGATTCATATTTTATTAAAATATGACGTATCGAAATGAGTAAATCTGTAAAGAGTTTAGTGTATTTATCGCTCATTTCATCATCCGGAAAAGATTTTTTGCTGAAGGAAAAATTTTTGATAATTTGATGATATATAGATGAATGCTCGAATATTAATGCCCTTAAAGCATGATAGTTAATTTTATTATCATCAAATAGGCTTTCGGTAAGATTTGGATCTTCGTTTTTTAGGGCTAATTTATTGATTAAATAAATAGAGTTTTGAAGAGCAGGGGGATTTTGAGGATCTATTGCTAAAATATTATTAAATATATCTAGAGCCTCTTGATATTTATGCATGCGCCATAAAATATAGCCTTGATTATTTAACGCAATAACATCTCTAGGGTTAAGTTTCAAGCTTTCTTCAGTGTAACGCTGCGCATCATTAAACATATTCATTTTTATACATATAAGAGCTTTAATATTTATATCTGCGATTTTATCATCATTTACAAGTTTTTTTACAAAAACTGATATATATGTTTTATAATTTTGGATTAGAATATCCCATGATAATTTTGGAGCATCTAGCAAAAAAAAGCAGTGATTCGCAATTTTCTTCATAGTATCCAAAAAAAGTTGAAACATTAATATTCCTCCGGTTGTAAATCTATTATACCAATCTTTATTTCTAAATGATCCAAATAAATGATGCAAGAGGATTGATTAAGATTTAGATTATTACATCCGTTTATTTATATAGACTCAGGGATTTACGTTTCTCGAATTCGTTTGTATCATTTAAAAATGAAGATTGGTATTATATTATAGACCTGGGCTTACCTATATATTGTCTCTTTTAATTTGCGGAATGCTCTATATAAATACCGAAAGGGATTGTTGAGCATTAATGCTTGATTATGAATAATGACTGCTTGTTTTTCTATTGTCTTAAGAGATCTATGAATTTCATCCCAGCTATTTAGTAATGAAATTAGAGAAAAGTTGCCGAGCTCAGATTTATCAATAATGCGATAATTTAAATGGCCTAAATTTCTCTCTGGTAGCTTTATATACCCCCAGGCTTTATCGTGAAATTCCTGTGTGCAATATTCCCCATCATCTTTACCAATATGACTTGCTCTTGGTGTTAGCGGTGAAAGACTATAAAGGTTTTGGCTCGATAGTAATTTTGCATAAAGTGATATATCCCATCCACTGGCTTCCACCCCTTCGTAATTATATAGGCTGAAATCATGCGTGAGCCAAAAATGCTTGATATTTTCTTCCCACTGCCTGTTTGTTAGAATCAGACCAATCGAGTTAAATAGTTTAGTCTTGATAAGCGCGTCTAGATGATTTGCTTCGTAGCTAATTACGCTTGCTGCAGAAAAGCACCCATTTGCTACCAGATTCATACATAATACATCAGATAATTCTTGTTTTTCATACCATAAAGCAAGTGATGTTGTATCTGGGGCTATCTCAATATCTTCTTCTAGATGTATGTTTAGAGTGGATCCCGCCTTAAATACTTTGTCAATTAATGTGTATGGGTTCATTTTGACTCCAAGCCTTTCCTCATTAAGAGTTACGTCTAAATCGTAATTATTCAGATATTCATGAGCAATTTGAACCATTGAGTCACCTTTATCTGAAGGATCAATTTGAATATAAATGCGCCAATTTTTTAATTCATTTTTAGTCAAACAGGCGAGGAGTTTTTGGAAATAATGCGGCCTTCTGTACCCCACTATGGTTATAGTCTTCATTACGATCTCAGATTTTTGTGTCGATAATATACTATATGGCCATCAGCCAAAAGCATAAAATATAGTTATAAATATTTGCACTAGAAATACCCTAGAGGATATTTTATTTTCATCTCTTTTTCTTGCATAAGAATATATTCATGCATCTTGGCTATTTTAGTTAAATATTGCTCAAATGAAAATTTTGCAAGATATTTCTTATGTGCATTTGCAGCCTTTTCTTTTGCTTTTTCTGGATTGTTTTTTATCCATTCAAAGTGCTTTCTGATCTCTTGATACATAGCTTCTGGCTCCAATTTATTATCAAAATATAGGACATCTTCTCCAAAATTTTTTATTATAAATGGTAATTTATCTGTAATAACTATTACATTAGCAGCGAGTGCTTCAAGTAGCCGAATTGATGGAGTATCATCCTCATAATGATGATCCCCGTGAACCGCCAGATAAATACCATTATCTCTCATAGCTCTTAAATTTTCAGGTCCTGGGGCAATAAAGCCATTATATACTCCTTCGCGAAGGAATGAATAAGCATTATACGGGCCGTAAATCTTTATTGGAAGATTTGTAGAAAGTAATGTCAAAAACTCATTATATTTATCAGATGCTCTTAGAGTGTCCCAATTTGTTCCACTCCACATTATATTGATAGGTTCTGCAGTATGTGTGAACCTATCCCCTGGTACTGATGGTAAAATCCTAAAGCCATTGAAGGGCTTATTTTGCTTTTTAAAAAGCTGGGCGAATAAATCTACAGAAGGTAGTGCTGTCATAACAGCATGAAATGGAAGAAATTTATCAGGGTGATTTTCTAGATAATTATAGCCCATAAAATTAATTATATATTTTTTAGATCTATGGCTAGATAGTTTCGGGCTGTTGGTATAAGTACTATGAGGAACTGTAATAATCATATCAGGATCAAATGCAAGTATCTCATCTTCTCTGCTTACCGGGTAATTTATGTAGAGTTTAACTTCCCAGCCCATTAGTTCAGCTCCATATTTAAAGTGTTCGGCATAACTAGATTCCCCAAGGGCAGCTACAATAAAAACAACTTTATACTTTTCTTTAATTGGCATATTTTGATATTTTAAATCCCATGTCTCTGTTGGTATTTTAGACGCTAAATCTATTAATTGTTTTCTTTGCTTAGATTTTTCGGCTTCGTTATGCCTATGAATTTCCTTAGAAATAACTTTACTTAAATCAGGGAAAATAATTAGCAATATTAAGCATATATAGAAAAAGTTTTTTTTAATCGCGTAAAGCACCTGACGAACTATTTAAATTTATCGTTAACAAAACATATATAATGATAATTATAAGTATGTCAAGATTATTAGCAACATTAGTAACGGCCATTTTAGCTATGAGATTTATGATTGCCGAATTGACTAATATAGCTTTTTAATTATAATTTAAGCATTAAATTAAAATATATTATAGGAATTTGATGCCTAAACTTAAAAATATTATATATTATATCAGTTATTCTTGTAGTAATTATCGCTAGTAATTTTGTTAAAAAAATCAAGAAAGCGTTCTTGAAGTATAAAGCATCGCAATTAGTAGTAAAAGTTACAACTCCTATGCCTGAATTATTTAGTAGCGGAGCAGGAATATCAGACAATCCTTGTACTCACTTCATGCGAAAAATGCTAAAGGGGCATAACAACTCTTCCTTGTCATCCCCTTGTAAAAGGGGATCCAGGAGATATTTATTCTAGATTCCCACCGCAGTTTAGGAATGACTATTTGCGCTTCTTGTCATCCCCTCCAAAGAGGGGATCCATGAAAAACGAGGGGATGACCAAGGTACCTTTGGATATTAGATTATATATTTTTACTTCTTTTGTTGCTTTGGAGTTGCTCCGTAATTAGGAATCCTGCGAATCAAAGCTTTAAACATAGTTTTTAGCCTCGATCTTTCAACTTTGTTGTTATTACTCATAGACTGAATAGTAGCAGAATAAAGTATATCAGTGTCTTGTGTTAAAATATCGCTCCACAAAAGTTTAAAATCAACAGGATCTATAAAAGTAAGTCTGAGGACAGCTCTCTCTCCGATGCTTGAAGCTCCAGCATGCTTGCCCAATAATAAGCTAGCAGCTATATTTAAACCCTGAGACATACCGGCCCTGCTCCAGAAAGTATATTCTGGGACAACAATGATACTATCTAGAGTAAAAAAATTAGCGCCTCTAAAAGGATTTCTAAACACTAAATTAGTATTACGCGCCTTAGACTCTTCCATTAATAATGGCGTGTAAATTTTCTTCAAATTTTCTGGAATCTCTTCTTGTAACATAGAAATTTCAGCCGAAACTTTAGCGTCGAAAAGCTGTTTTTTCGTCAATAAAGTAGGGGTATATCCCTTTTCTGCTAGCTTATCTCTTAATTCGTCTACTATCAAATCTTCAATTTGGGACTCGTAGTTATACATCCTTTTTGGTTTACCAGAAATACCTTGCAACTGATTTACTTCTACAATAGATGGTAAAAGTACCAAATTTTTTCTAGAAGAAATTATTTGTTCTGCATCTTCTGAAGACCTTATTGTTGTATTGCTTGCACAAGATACAAGGAAGATTGAAGCCCAAATAATAATTATCTTTGGGCCTAGATTTTTAAACATACTCATTTATAATGCTAATTTAATTGAAATTACTTGGAATAACTCTAGAACGTTTCTCTGAAACTATAACTAGCACTTTTTGTCCTTGATTCAAGATTGGCTCATCTTTATTCATAGATTGTACAACAGTTACCATTCCAGAGGCTTTAATAGCAGCAAGGGCATTACGCATCAAACTAGAGCCTTGATAATAGTCGTCCTTCGTTTTGGAAGTATCAACTTCAACAATATATTCAATACCTTTAGAAGTACTTAATGCATCCTCAATTACTGCTCCTACTGCACCTCCAACAATAGCTGCTCCTATAACAGGGCCGGCCTTAGCGTTTGGAGCGCCCATAGCACCTCCTGCTAAAGCAGCGCCAGCTAGCCCTCCAGTAGAATTTTCTGACATTCTGTCGTGTTCTTTAATTTTGACTTGTCTAGATGCAATAACTCTACCATGGAATACCATGTTCAGAGTATCATCACTTGTATAAGTTGATGCGGATAAATCTCTTGAGCAACCAGAAAGTGTAAAGCTTAAATATAAGCAAATAAATAATTTAATAAAATTTAACATAAAAATCTCTTTTTTATTCATTATTATATGGATTTAAAATATTATTACAAGTGCAAAAGTGCATAATAATTGAGATTAATCACTTCGTTAAGATTTTAGCA
>JANRMA010000073.1:0-10923 GCA_033762035.1 Rickettsiaceae bacterium | reverse complement strand
AGGTTTAAGCCTTAAGTCTATTTTAGCAATAAGTAAATTGGTTTATATTTCTGGTGGTACGGATCAAAATTGGACGCTTGAGCCTCAAGATGCTGAGTTTTTAGAGAAAATATTCTCTAAGATTGAGATTGAGGATGTAAGTAATACAGCCCGTTTTGATGCATCCTTGCTGCAAGATAAATTACAAAAATTCATTTCTATAGTAAAGCAATACGAGCAAGAGATTATAGAGAACCCAAGTCTTATTCAAGATATGGAGATTTTTTCAGATGATGGTACATACTATGGAGCAGAAGAAGAGAAGCAAAATGAAGCTAATAATGAGGTCAATACATTTCCAGGCGATATGTCTATAACAGGATCTACAGAGCCTGTTACAGAGCCTGTTATATAGAATTAATAAAAATAAATATTATGGAACTAAGCAAGAAACAGCCAATAAAAATACTCCCCGCTGCTATAGACAGAATAAAATATTTACTGCAAAAAAGGGAACAAGCCTCTTTTGGAATTAGGGTAGGCGTTAAGTCTGGTGGATGTTCTGGTCTTTCATATACTATAGAATATGCAGATAACGCAAGGCCCTTTGAAGAAATTATAGAGCATGAAGATATTAAGGTTCTTGTAGATCCAAAGGCAATAATGTATCTTATTGGGTCGGAGATGGATTTTGTAGAGGAGCAATTTAAATCAGGCTTTACATTTAAAAACCCTAACGAAAAGTCTAAATGCGGCTGCGGAGAATCCTTTTCTGTATGAATTATTTTAAAATATTAAACATGAAGGAAGAATTTGGAATTGATCTAGAAGAGTTAGAGGCAAAATACCTAGAGCTACAAAAAACACTTCATCCGGATACTATAGGCGGTAGCTCTGGTATATCAAAAATAGTGGATATAAATGAAGCATATAGAGTTTTGAAAAACGATTACCTAAGGGCCAGGGCTCTCTTGAAATATAATTTTCATATTGATTTAGGAGATGAGCATGATGCAAGAAAATATACAAATACTAGCCTTTTATCAGAGATAATGCTTGAAATGGAAGCCCTGGAGGGAAAAAATAATATCGAGGCTCTAGAGCAGGCAAAGAATAAGGCGTCAGTAAAAAAAGCCGCCTTAATAAGTGATATAGTTAAAGGCTTTGAAGAAAAAGCTATAGAGTTGCTTGCTCAAAATATAGTTCATTTAAAATATTACGACAAACTTATTGAAAATATGAATATAAAAATAGAAGAATGTTATTAGATATAGTAGACCCATCTCAAAAAATCAACAAAAATACCAACGCTCTGATTGTGGGTATAGATTTTGGTACTACTAATTCTTTAATAGCAGTATCTGGCGATAAAGGCCCATACCTCATTAGTATGTCACAAGATTCTGTTATACTACCTTCTGAAATAAAGATTGAAGATATAAATATTAAGTCTATTAAAAGGCTTTTTGGCAGATCTCGCCAAGAGCTAATAAATTCAAACGCTATTAACAATCAGATCAAATCCATTCTCTGTGAGAATGAAGGCCAGTTATATCTTAATATTCACGGGCGCAAAATTCATATTATAGAAATAGCATCTAAAATTTTTAGCTCTCTTAAAAAAGCAGCTGAAAAAGAATTGAACCAAGAAGTAAAAAAAGCAGTAGTAACAGTACCTGCCTATTTTGATGATAGCGCAAAATCTATGGTTAAGCAATCTGCAAGTCTTGCAGGTATTGAGGTAATAAGATTAATACCAGAGCCTACTGCAGCTTGTTATTATTATGGACTAGATACAAAAGCAGAAGGTAGATATATGGTTTATGACCTTGGAGGCGGCACTTTCGATGTATCTATAGTTAAAATCAAAAATGGGGTATTTAAAGTTGAAGCTTTGGGCGGAGACACGGTTCTTGGAGGCGATGATATAGACTTTAATATTGCAAGGTACCTTGCAGATAAATATGAATCATCCAAGGACGTAACAGATAATCTTCTTGGTGCTGCAAAATTTTTAAAGGAAAATATCAAAGACGGAAGCTGCGCATTAGGCAAATATAGTCTTACGACAGAAGAGCTAGATCTTATTGCGGAAAATATTATAGCTAAAACAATTAAAATAGCTCAGAAAGTCCACCGGGAGATAGATAGGGCCCATTTAGATGGGATAATTTTAGTGGGAGGTTCTACAAAATGTCCATTAGTAGCAAAAGAGCTAAAAAAATCTTTTGGATCTGCGGAAATAATGTCTGAAGTAAATCCAGATACTATTGTAGCTCTAGGCGCAGGGATGCTTGCTATGAATTTAAATGCTAAATTTATGAGTCCTATAGTAGATTTGGTGCCGCTTTCTCTTGGGGTTGAATTAATGGGTGGTTTAGTTGATGTGATTATACCAAGAAATACTCAGTTACCCGTATCTTGTGCGCGTAAATTTACTACACAAGTGGACGGGCAAACTGGTATGGAGTTTCATATTGTTCAAGGAGATAGAGAGGTCGCATCTCTTTGTAGGTCTCTTGCGAAATTTTCTATAAAAAACTTGACGCCTAAAAAAGCTGGAAATGTTCAGGTGGAGTTAAAATTTGATATTGATATTTGCGGACTTGTATCAGTTTCGGCTTATGAAATAAACGGCAGCGCTAAAGAATCATTTGATATAAAACCTACTTTTGGACTTAGTGATAAAGATTTATATGATATGCTAAAATCGGCAATGGAAAATATAGAAAGAGACAGAGCAGAGGCAGAAATATTAAAACTAAAACAAGAGATTAGAGATACAATTAATGCTGTACGACCACTTTTAATGGAAAAAATTGCAGAATCTATAGAAGAAAAAAATATTTTACTCACAAAAACTAATGACATATTTGCAAAATTAGATATTTTATCTCCTAAAGAACTAAAAAGCGAATTTGAGACTTACCGTACTTTAGTTGATAGTTTTATGAATACAATGGTCAACAAATCTCTTGCGCAAGTTTTGCGGGGCAAAAATATAAAACAAATATTAGAATAGCAAATGGTAAAAGTTATATTTATAGTAGAAAATAATAAAGAAGTTGAAGTAGAAGCCGAAGAAGGGCTTTCTGTCTTGGAGATTGCAAAAACAAACGACATAGATTTAGAGGGTGCTTGCGAGGGCTCTCTTGCTTGCTCTACTTGCCATGTAATAGTAGAAGATAAGGAATATTTTAGTAAATTGCCGGCAGCAGAAGAGGCGGAAGAGGATATGTTAGATCTTGCATTTGGATTAACTCCAACCTCTAGGCTTGGTTGTCAGATTATAGTTTCCAAAGAAATGGATGGAATCAGACTGAAACTACCTTCTGCAACACGAAATCTATAGGATAATGCAGTGATTTGATCTGTTCCCTGGTTTTTTTAGCTCATTCCGCAACAATGCTCTATTATTTTGATTAAGTGTCGAATCTTTTTTCCCGGACTCTTTGCGAGGTGGGTATTTTATATTATCTAGAGAGCATAAATCGGCAAATTTATATTTATTAGTTTTATAGATATTGCCTTCAAAACTATAATCTTTCATATCATCGTCATGCTTTTGATACAGCTTATCCATACCATTTGACTCTTTGCAGGCATTTTGCAATTCCGAATTTTCCTTATAGGCCCAGATTATCGCATTTTTTAAATACTCGTTGTAATTTATTCGATTATTAAAAGAATTAAGCTCAAACCGGGTTTGAGGTAAAATTTCAGGCCCGTATTTTTTGGAAATAAAATGTACTTGCTTTTCTAATTCTTCTGTTATTTCTCTGTCTAGAGAGTTCAAAATCGCTTTCTCTAAGATAGGGGAGGCAATTGTTACAGCAATCATTAATATTAAAGCTGGTAATAATAAAGGCGGAAATATAATTGATACTAAGAATATTATAGTGGGGGCAGAATTTAGTGCGTTTACAGTATTTTTAGAAATACTCTTCTCTCTTTGTTTTTGTTTATATATTTCTCCAAACACTTGATTTGGATCTATATCCTTATCAGAATCAGAATTATTACTCATATTTATAAAGCTTTATTTGTTATAATTATAAATTATAAACTTTAAGAATCATATATCTTTAAATAATGACTTTTGAGATAAATTAAATCTATTGTATATTTATAACATTATTACATATTAAGATTCAAATTGCTAAAGCTAAAATTTTTTATAAATAACAAACACAGAAATATACTAGGTAAATATTACTAATATATACTATAATAATACTAAAAGGATTGTAAAAAATACTAGCTCGCAAGAGAACGAGCTAGTAAAAGAAATTACTAGTTAGATATACCAACAAGTAAGTGCCTTATACCAATCTTCATTTTTAAATGATCCAAATGAATTTAGCGGATCTGGCCTGTACGCACATATTAATATAGGCATGCGCTGCGCTTCGTCCTAAAATTTATTTGTCTAATTTATTCTTACGAATGGTATTATTTCATTTATTTTTTTACTTCAGGCTTTGTTTCTTTTTTCATGTCAGTTGTTTTGACATCTGGTGTCTCAGAAGCAGGCGCTGTACCTTCTGTTGTAGATGGCGCAGGGTTTTCGTTGGTGCTTGATGTATCAGTTGTTGCAAAAGAAACTGAAGCTAACATCATAATAGATGAAGCAAGTAAAATAGCTAAATTTTTCATGGTTAATATCTCCTAAAAAAATAATTAATTAAAAAACTACCTTGTAGCAAGTGCGATGCAATACAATAAGAAAAATTATCTTAAAAGAAATTTTCTACTTAAAGTAAATATACTTTCCCGGCCACTGGTGTCTGATGGCCATTAGAACATAAAATCATATAAATTACAATAATTAAGTGCATTATTTCAGTAATTTTCTTTTTTATGCGGCAAAAAAGTATCTGGCACTGAGCATATTCAATCTAGTGTTAATAATTTTTTTAGTATCTTTTAATATATTAATTAAGCCTTAAATCGAATAGATCTTTTGATACAAAAAAATTATATAATACTGCACTATTAAAATTACAAAACCAGACATAGTAATATCGCTCAGAAAATGTGCGCCTTGCGCAATTCTAGATAAACCTGCAACCAATCCAAAAATAATACCAAAATAGTATATTATGAATGCCTTCCGGATTGCAAATAAAAAAGCAGCAGTAGTAAATATAAATGCGCCTGCAGCATGACCCGAGCTAAAAGAACAATTAGAGTTACATTGATTTGACATAGCCATTGCCGGGCTAAAAAATTTATTCCCTCCGAATTCTGTAATTTGTCTTGGCCTTGCTCTGCCTATAAACTCTTTTAGGCAGGTATTGATAATGAAAGCACCGCTTAAGTTAATTGAGATAAATATAGTAAAATAAAGTGAAAATTGAGCAAAGTTTTTCCAAAAAATTAAGTGCGCAAGTCCTACTATAAGTATATAGAGGCCGTAAATAATTGATACTTTAGGAATAGTATAAAATAATATCTTAACAATAATATTATCGGCATATATAAACTTTTGAGTATCTACATCGTAAAACATACGTGAAAATTCTATATCTAAATAAGAGTTAGCCGCTAGTAAGAATGTAACTACCAGAAACATTGACGCGAAAAAAAAATTTGTTTTATTGAGTAGAGCTATTGCTTCATTATTTAAGAGCATTTTTTGATTTATTATTTGTTTGTCCATAGTTTTTATAATTAATTTATATTTTATATTGAGTATAATATAGATTCTATTTTTCGTCTAATTATTAATCCGCGCAACTTAGCTCCATTTGAATAAACCCATCTCAAAAATTCAGATGCGACTTCATATTTATCGGCCCCGTAATTAATTTTTTGCCTTAAACTAGACCTTTGTAGGGCGGCTGCTCCTAGATTCATTGTAAATGATGCAAGAGCTGAAAACTGATTATCATTTAAACTAGCTTTAATATTTCTATTGATAGTATTTTGAACTATTTGCAAGTCTTTTTCTAGTAACAGCTCCGCTTCATCTAAACTAATTTCACCAAATTTTTCACCGGGCAAAATTTTATGCCCATATCCTATAGTTTTATAACCCCCTGGACATACATAGACTTTACCCTGAAAGCCTTCAAATTTTTTAATGAGATCTAGTCCTAGCCTATTTAATTTTAGTGTATTTCTCATCTTTGTCTCCATAATTTGCCAAAAGTTCTTTGTCCAAAGTAAAAACTAACAATTCCTGCAAAAATTGCTTGGTCGTCCATGGTCCAAAGCATATCAAAATATATAGGCTGTATTTCATCGTTTGAAATGATAGTTTTATATTGAGCGTATTTAACCGCAGTATACAAAAAGAAAAAACTATATGCTAATATTGGTCTTACCGTGCCGTTTAGTGCATCTATCCAATATATTCCGCTTTTAAAAGTTGAATATAATGTTGTAAGTTCTTTGCTATCTATGTCGTATCTAATTTCTTCTAGATTAGATTTTTTTGATAATTTAGAAACTTCAATTTGAAGTTCTAATATTTCTAGCTCATGTTTTTTGTCGTTTTTATCTTTTAAAAATTTTATAAACTCGGGAATCATAGAACTAATAAAGCCAGTTAGCGAAGCAAATAAAGTTATCATTTTTTCTGTAATTATTTAATTGTTACTTACTAATATATCATATATAGTCCCAGCTCTAATAATTTGAACAAGTATAATTCTCAATATGAGTGAAAATCTTTCAATATACATTCATTGGCCTTTTTGCAAAAGCCTATGTCCTTACTGTGATTTTAACTCACATATATCGGAAGATTTAGACCTAGAAAGATGGCATAATGCATATATAAAAGAATTAGAATATATGCTATCGAGTTATGGCGGGGTAGAAGTTGAGTCTATTTTTTTTGGAGGGGGTACCCCATCACTAATGGATCCAAAATTAGTATCACGTATTATAGATAGAATAGCAAAAATGTGTAAATTAGATAATACTGAGATTACTCTGGAGGCCAATCCTACTTCTACCGAAGCTGCGAAATTTAGACAATTTAGAGACGCCGGTATTAATAGACTATCTCTGGGGGTGCAGTCCCTATTAGATAAGGATTTAAAAATATTAGGCAGAGAGCATAACGCGCTGGGCGCAAAAAAAGCTATAGAAACAGCCGCAAATTATTTTGATAATTATTCTTTCGATTTAATATATGGTAGGCCCGCCCAAGAACTAATTGATTGGGAGCAAGAGTTAAAAGAGGCTATAAATTTGGCGGCTAACCATCTCTCTGTCTATCTTTTAACCATAGAAAAAGCTACTCCTTTTTATGATTTAGCCCGTAAGGGTATATTAAAAATGCAAAATAATGAGATTTTGGCTGATTTTATTATTACAACTAACCAAATTATGGAAGATAATAATTATAAAAGATACGAGATATCAAATTATACAAGAAGTAATTTTGAATGTAGGCATAATCTTAGATATTGGAACTATAAGGATTATATAGGCATAGGAGCAGGGGCTCATTCTAGGACTCTAAAAGAAGAGGGTGTTGCATCTATAATGATGCATCACAAGCCAGAAAAATGGCTTAATCAAGTAGAATCTCAAAATCATGGGGTCCAGAATAATAAATTACTAGACCAAAAACAAATTATTCAAGAAATTATAATGATGGGCCTAAGATCTATTAGCGGTGTAAGCGAGGATTTATTAAAGGTGAAATCTGGCGCGGACTTTAATGACATATTAGATATGGGCTTTTTAGAGCTTGTAATTCAAGAAAATTTATTGATTTATGATAGGGGGTCTAAAAATATCTGTCTAACTACCAGCGGTATGAATTTACATAGTTATATTGTAAGTCGCGTTTTAGATATATAGTATGCAAAATTACTATAAAATTATCTAATTTGTATTATAATATTACAAATAACTTGCGCTAAATATTTAATAATTTAAAATTTAAATAAATATAACCGATTTATATTATGTATGTTTGATATAGAAAATGTTAAAAAAGAACAATTAGTCCAAGAAATTATAAATCTTGGAAATATTGCAAAAAAATCTAATCAATTCAAGGCCTTAGTTTTAGATGCATGCAAAAAATCTATGTTATCTCATCAAAGACATGAAATGACAGATCAAATGTGGACAGACTTACTGGAATATATTATTAAGATTGGTGGTAACATAGAGACTGATACAAACTTTTCTGTATATAGTTCTTCTGGTGACGGGGTGATAAATAATATTCATATAAAAAGTAACAATGCTCAAAAGTCAGAAATAAGTTCAAATGACTTTTCTGCCCAAACTCTTGAAGTCTATATAAAATCCAGAAAAGATCTTGAGAGAACAAAAATGCAACAACCGAATAATAAGCCAATGAATAAAAAAACAACAAGCCCCTCAAAAGCTTCCTGGCTTCATACTAATAGTTTTATCGAAGATTTTAAAAAAATACAAATTGAGAATATAGACCAGCCAAGTACAAAAACTAAAATTTTAAATGAGAGGCCTAATTTTGTAAAAACTACTCAAAATAAAAAGCTTACTAATTATAGTGTGTAAATGAAATAATACCGATCTTCATTTAAAAATGGGATTTAGTATAATATCTTAAAGCCGGATTTGGATATGGCCCAGGCATATAAAATTTTGTATCTACTTATATGGCGGAGAGGAGCGGATTCGAACCCCTGACACACTTACGCGTGAACACGCTTTCCAGGCGTGCGCCTTAAACCACTCGGCCACCTCTCCAATAAGCTAAAACAAGACTTGATTTATTGGATCTTTCAAGCTCTAATTAAAGAGGATTATATATAGATAATTTAAATATGCAATAACAATTAAATTATATTGTTTTTACCAAAACTTTATACCAAGTAATGTTTTCCAAAAGTCCCAAATAGATTTAGTTACGCATTTCTTAGTTAATTCATTGTAACCTCCAATAAATTCATCTTCTATAAAGATATAAGGAACTGTGGTTTGTTTGGTTTTAGTATATAGCCAAGTAGCTAATATATGATTTTCTATTTTTACTTCTTCAAAATCAATGTTTTCACTTTTCAGAATAGCTTTAGCTTTTGTGCAATAAGAACATAACGGTTTTGTATAAATGCGAATTTTCTTGTTTTTGCATGACTGATTAAAATTAGCCGCATATGTTATAGGACTTAAAGAAAGGTGCAATATAAACAAAATAATTTTTAGATATAAAGACATAGATTTATAACATACTAGCTAATCAATTTCACATCAAACAAAAGATGCTTTTATGACACTATACATTATTATAGAGCTTTTGTAAGTACAAAAATTCTTCATTTATTCTTAATAATATAATAGAATTAGTTAAAGTAACTACTAAAACGTTTCATATGCTTAATAAAATTTTAGAAATTGAGCTTCAGAGGGCTTTAAACATAGCAGCAGAATATAAGCATGAATATGCTACGCACGATCATTTCTTTTTTGCATTGCTACATAATAAACATATATATAGTTTCTTAAAAAATTTAGGCTGCAATGTGGAAGAGGTAATTAAGCAACAACAAAAGCATCTAAAAGTAGATTTCAAACATTTGATAAAAAAAGATCTTGAATATGTAAAGCCTTCAATGGCTTTGAATAACGCACTCCATGATACTATAATAAAAGCGTATTTAAATGGCGGGAAGGATGCGAATGAATATGATTTCTTTATAAAATTAATAGAAGAAAAAGATAGTTATGGTAAAAAACTTATTGAGCATCAGGGAATAAAATTATCAAATTTAATCGCCGAGTCATTCCTATATTGTATTAATGACAATATTGCTCACCATAATAATACGAATGTTAACAAATTACCTGAAAGTGAAATAAAAAAAATTAGTGAAGTTTTAATGGAGATGGAGAGTCAAGAAACAAACATGACAACAAAAAAAAAAGGAGCTAATAGTGAGTCTAACCCAAATCCTATAGAAGAATTTTGTGTAAACTTAAACAAAAAGGCCGAGGCGGGAGGTATAGATATCCTTGTTAATAGATCTGCTGAAATAGATAGAGTTCTAGAAATACTAAGTAGAAGACAAAAGAATAATCCTTTATTAGTAGGAGAGCCAGGCGTAGGTAAAACTGCAATTATAGAAGGGCTTGCTCTTAGAATAGTGCAAGGTAAGGCGCCTAAGGAGTTTTTAAATTCCGTAGTATATTCACTTGATGTTGGCTCTATTGTTGCCGGTACAAAGTATAGAGGAGATTTTGAAGCAAGAATAAGAGACTTATTATCAGAACTTAAAAATAGAAAAAATATTATTCTATTTATTGATGAAATACATACAATAGTTGGCGCTGGCTCTACTACTACAGCCTCCTTGGATGCAAGTAATTTATTGAAGCCAGCTCTTGCTAGAGGTGAAATGAGATGTATAGGCTCTACCACCTTTGCTGAATTTACAGTAAAATTTGCAAAAGATGCTGCTCTCGTTAGAAGGTTTCAGAAGATAGTAATAGATGAGCCTGATACTAGCATGACTCTGAAAATTTTAGAAGGTATAAAGCCTTATTACGAAAAATATCATAATGTTAGATATTCTGCTGGCTCCTTAGAATCCGCTATAAGTCTTTCAGAAAGATATATTCATGACAGAAATCTACCAGATAAAGCTATAGATTTAATAGATGAAACTGGTGCTAGAAAAAAAATGCATTCTAATCTAGATGATAATCTTATTACAGAAGATGATATTGAAATTACTATTTCTAAAACTCTTAATATACCAATCGCAAACATAGATGGAAGCGGAGGAAGTAAAATAAAAAATTTAGAAAAAGATCTAAAGAAAGTAATTTTCGGTCAGGATAATGCAATTAAAAAAATTGTTTCTGGAGTAAAGTTAGCAATAGCAGGCTTAAGAGCATATGATGAGCCAGCATGCGCTTATATTTTTCTTGGCCCTAGCGGCACTGGTAAAACTGAGTTAGCAATAAATTTAGCTAAATTATCACATC
>JANRMA010000072.1:0-2595 GCA_033762035.1 Rickettsiaceae bacterium | reverse complement strand
TTTACCATCTGGAGATTTATATTGTTGCTTATATCTCCAATGAGCCGCAACCCCTAATTCTGCAACTTGATGCATTTCTAGGGTTCTAATTTGCACTTCTATTCTCTGCTGAAAAGGTCCTATAACTATAGTATGAATGGATTGATATCCATTATTTTTAGGAGTACTGATAAAATCCTGAAAATTTTCCGGTACCATTTTATATTTACTGTGGATAATACCTAAGGTTATATAACAATCTTGCAATTTATTTACAATAACGCGGAAAGCAATAATATCGGATAGTTGATCGAACCCTATATTTTTCTGATTCATTTTCATCCATATTGAATATGGAGTTTTTTGCCTACCCATTACTTCCCCATCTACTCCGGCTTCGTGCAGCAATTTCTGCAATTCTATAATAATTTTTTCAATTAACGAGGATCCATCATGAGCTATTTCATTCAATCTTGCCAAAATAGACTCTCTAACATTTGGATATAATATCTCAAAAGCAATATCTTGAAGTTCGGTTTTAAAACTATGCATACCAATTCTCTCGGCTAGAGGAGCATAAATTTCCATAGTCTCAAGCGCGATTTTTTGTTTTTTTGAATCTTTTTGTAAATAATGGATAGTACGCATATTATGCAACCTATCTGCTAACTTTACTACCAACACTCTTATATCCTCGCTCATTGCAAGTAGGAGTTTGCGGAAATTTTCAGCTTGATGAATTTGGTCAGATTTAAATTCCAGTCTTGTTAATTTGGTAACTCCCTCAACAAGATTTGCAATATTTCTGCCAAATGTTTTTTCTATATCATCGATTGTTAAATATGTATCTTCAACAGTATCATGTAATATAGCAGTTATAACAGATGCCGTGTCCAAATTCATCTCTGCTATTATTTCAGCTACTTCTAGGGGATGGGTAATATAAGGCTCGCCCGAAGCGCGCACTTGTCCATTATGGCATTTTGATGCAATATTTATTGCTTCGGATATTAAAATTTTATCATATAACTGAGGGCTGCTAGAGATTACTCCAAACAAACTCTCTACTTTGTCTTGAATAATTTTATCAAATTTAAATTCTGCAGAGTCAGTAATTCTAGCCATTTACTACTAGTATATTCTGTTAATAATAGTAGTACTTATTTTAGATTTTGATGATTTATAAATCAAGCAATTACATCTCATAATATACAGTAAATTATTTTATTTTTGTTTCGCTATTGTAATTATTTAAAAACTTCACTAGTAATACTTGTTATATCCTAATCATCTAATAAGATGTTTGTATAATGCAAGATCTAATGGTCAATTTTTACTAGATTTACTTTTCTTATCTTCTACATTTAAAGCAAATAAAGATTCTAAAAACTGGTTTTGGACATTAGCGGCCTGATTCGGAGCATGAGAAACAAATAAAGTATTAGTATTGCCTTTCTCTCCTAAGCTTTTTAAAGTATCAAAATATTGAATTGTTAGAATTGTACTCATTATGTCTTTAAAAGGCATTTCAGGTGTTTCTTGCTTGATAAACTCCATAGACTGACTAAGTCCTTCTATAATAGCAAGTCTTTGTCCTGCTAAACCCTTACCATGCAAAATATTTGCTTCAGCCTCACCTTCTGCTTGTTTAATTTTCATAATTTTTTCAGCTTCTGCTTTCTCATTTGCTGCCATTCTTAGTCTTTGAGCTGTATGAATCTCGTTCATAGCTTGCTTAACATTCTCGTTAGGCTCTATATCAGTGACAAGTGCTTTAATAATTTCGTAGCCAAATTCCTTCATTGTTTCATCTAACTCATTCTTCACATCTATCGCTATTTCATCCTTTTTAGCAAATAAAGCATCTAGCTCTATTGTTGGGACTTTAGCTCTTACTACATCAAATACAAAAGCCTCTATTTGAGCAGAAGGAGAGAAGAGTTTATAACAAGCTTCGTACACTTTATCTTCAATCACTTTAAACTGAACGGCTATTTTTACTTTAACAAATACATTATCGAAAGTTTTAGTTTCGACGATAATATCAAGCTGTTGAATTCTAAGACTTAGAGTATCATTTTTAACCTCTATAAAAGGTATCATCAAATTTAAACCTGGGTAGGCTATTCTATTAAATTTTCCTAATCTCTCTATTACAACCACCGTCTGCTGCGAAACTATAAACATACCAGACAAAATTAGTAAACAAATAATAAGCAGCGAATAAACCAAGATTGACGCCATAGCCTCTCCTCATTCAAATAAAACCAGAAAATAACATCTTTGGTCTTTACTGTCAATCTTAAAAAGCTAGTCAATCATTAATATATCTTTAGATAAAAAATATTGTTTGTCTGAATTGTTATATTATTATATTAAATTAAATTTCAATATTAGGCGTCTTGTGGTAGATTTGAGTCTAAGCTACCAGAATCTTCTGATAATTCTGTTATATCAGAGCTTGCATTATTCTCTTGCTGATTGTCTATGTAGACAATTTGAGGGTTTGTATCATCTACAGGCGCTCTATTGGATATATTAATCAAAAAATTATGATTGGCAAAATCATCATCCCCGCTAATACGCCTGTAGGTATTTAGAATAAAGTCAATTTCT
>JANRMA010000071.1:0-5531 GCA_033762035.1 Rickettsiaceae bacterium | reverse complement strand
AAGCTGCGGCGGGAATCCAGAATAAATATCTCTACTGGATCCCCTCTTTCGAGGGGATGACAAGAGAGAGAGGGGGCTGTCATTCCCGGGCTTCTTTGTCATTCCTAAGCTGCGGCGGGAATCCAGAATAAATATCTCTACTGGATCCCCTCTTTCGAGGGGATGACAAGAGTGGGCAGGAGGAGGGAATCTAGCCTTACCATTTCCTGGATCCCCTCTTTCGAGGGGATGACAAGAGAGAGAGGGCTGTCATTCCCGGGCTTCTTTGTCATTCCTAAGCTGCGGAGGGAATCCAGCCCACCATCTCCTGGATTCCATTTTCAAAGGGATGGCAAAATACACTAGATCTAATTTTGGGAGTATTATATGCTATATTTTTTGAGGTTTTCACATAAATTGACAAAATAGCTTAGTATGTGTATATTCTCCTCAATCAAAATAAATATATTTGCTGATGGAGTCGGAAAATTCTCATTCTCATAGAACCGCTTTGATAAGAGATAGAAGGTTATGGCCTATGCTTGTAACCCAAGCATTTACTTGCTTTAATGATAGCGCTATAAAAAGTTCGGTTGTAATGCTCGTGACTTTTACTAATGTATTTAACACTACGACATCTTCTCAAATTCTTGTGGCACTTGCTAGTATGTTATTGATGCTGCCTTTTATATTATTTGCAGGTATTTCTGGGCAAATTGCAGATAAATATGAAAAATCTAGAACTGTCCAGATTATTAAGTTTATTGAAATATTCATCGTATTATTGTCTATATATGGCTTTATCGCTAAAGATCTTACTATTCTATTTATAACAATAGGCTTAATGGGCACTCATTCGGCTTTTTTTACCCCTATAAAATATAGTCTCATAGCAGAGCATCTAGAAAAAGACGAGTTAATTGCCGGGAATGGGTATATCGAATCCTCAACTTTTCTAGGCATCTTATTAGGAATACTCGCGGGGGGTTTTGCGGTATATTCAAGCAGCTTAATTTGCATTTTGATGCTTTTGATTTCTGTGGCAAGTTTTTTTAGCAGTATGGCAATTTTGCCTTCAAATATTACATCTTCTGATGTGAAGCTGAAATTTAATATGATTTCAGAAAATATTGAAATAGTAAAATATGCAACTACAAAGCAGCAGCCCTTTTTAGCAATTATGGGAATTTCTTGGTTTTGGTTTTTTACGGGAGCATTTATGACTCAAATTCCAGGCTTAACTAAAGAAATATTTTGGGCAGATCATTATGTTGCCAACTTTTTTTCTGCAATTTTTTCTGTAGGAGTGGGTATAGGCTCTTCTCTTTGTCATAAGATTTTTGGCAATCAAGTCCAAACTCGTTATGTATTTATATCTTCTATACTTATTAGTATAATTGGACTCGATTTATTTTTTGCAAGTAGGATTAGTGAGTCGCTAGTATCATCAGAAGAATTAAGAACCCTTACTGTTTTTATGAGCAAAAAATACAACTGGAGGATTGTTATAGATTTTCTGCTACTATCTTTCTTGGCGGGTCTTTACATAGTGCCTTTATATGCTGTATTGCAAAGCTTAAGCCATCCTAATTATAGATCGCGTATGATTGCGGCAAATAATCTCATTAATTCTGCGTTTATGATATTATCTAATGTTCTCATATATCTTCTTGTATATGCAGGATGCTCTGTAACTACTGTATTATTTATTATCTTCTTTTTGCACGGGATAATATCTTTCTATATTTACCAAATGATTCCAGAAAATACTCTAATACCAGAGTCATGGATTAAATATACTTTTAAATTTATTTTAGACTTACTTTATAGAGTTGAGGTGAGGGGGCTAGAAAATTTTGAAAAAGCAGGAAAAAGAGTGCTGATAGTTGCAAATCATCCTTCTTATTTAGAGCCGCCGCTGCTTGCTATTTATCTTCCGGAAAAACCTATTTTTGCAATTAGAACAAGGGTGAGTGAATATTGGTGGGTTAAGCCCTTGCGAAGACTAGTAAAAACATATCCTATAGATACTAGCAATTCTATGGCCATCAAGAATATCATTGGAGAGCTCCAGAAAAATAAAAAAATAGTTATTTTCCCAGAAGGCAGAAGAAGCACAACTGGCTCATTAATGAAAATTTATGATGGACCTGGTATGATAGCGGATAAAGTTGATGCTACCATTTTGCCTATAAGGATAGATGGCACTCAATTTTGCTCTTCGGCAAGGGCAAGACATGAAACAAAGAATTATTTTTTTCCTAAAATTACAATCACTATTCTTCCTCCAGTAAAAATGGATGCGCCTTCAGATATGGAGGGTATAGAACGTAGAAAATATTTACGCAATCGTTTGTATGATGTTATGTCGGATATGATGTTTGAAAGCTCGGATTATAAGCAAAATATATTTCTTTCAGTTTTAAGTGCGTCAAAAATTTATGGTAAAAATTTTGCAGTCATGCGGGAATTAGATAATCCTCCAATGAGTTATAAAGATCTTATAAGTAGAAGTATAGTCCTTGGAGGATTATTATCACAACAAACAAAGGAGAAGGAAAATGTTGGCTTAATGCTTCCGACTAGCTGCGGAGCTGTTTTTACATTTTACGCACTGCAAGCATATAATAGAATACCAGCGATGATTAATTTTACCTCAGGCGCAGGAAGTATAAGCTCTGCATGTACTACAGCAAAAGTTTCTACAATTATTACATCAAGACTTTTTGTAGAAAAAGCTGAACTTGTGGATGTTGCGCGTAAGCTTTCTGAAGAATTTAATATTATATATCTAGAAGACGTACGATCTAAAATTACTTATTTCGATAAACTAAGAGGGTTATTTGCAATTTATTTCCCTTATATGACTTATAATTCATTGGGCATTTCTAAAACTCATGAAAATGACTTAGCGACTATATTATTTACATCAGGAACAGAAGGTGCGCCTAAAGCTGTTGCTCTGTCACATAAGAATATTCTAGCTAATACATTTCAAATGAATGCCAGAATAGATTTTCATACTACGGATTTAGTCTTTAATGCACTTCCTATATTTCATTCTTTTGGGTTAATGGCTGGATGTATCATGCCAATTACCGCGGGAGTAAAAGTATTTTTCTACCCATCTCCTTTACATTACAGGTTTATTCCAGAGATAGTATATGATAATGACGCAACTATTTTACTTGGCACGGATACATTTTTTAAAGGTTATGCAAGATATGCAGACCCTTATGATTTTTATTCTGTAAGATATGCATTTGTTGGCGCCGAGAGGTTAAACGAAGAAACAAGAAGGGCCTGGTTTGATAAATTTGGGGTCAGAATATTTGAAGGATACGGAATCACAGAGGGCTCTCCTGTTGTAGCCGTTAATACTCCTATGCATAATATGGCTGGATCAGTGGGTAGATTATTGCCCAAAATAGAATATAAGCTTTTACCCTTAGAAGGTTTAGATAATGGCTATAGATTATATCTAAAAGGCCCAAACATAATGCTTGGATATATGTTTAATGATAATCCTGGTGTTATCAACCCCCCATTTGTAGATGGGCTAGGGCAGGGGTGGCACGATACTGGTGATATAGTAACAATTGATGATGAAGGCTATTTAACAATAAAAGGAAGGGCAAAGAGATTTGCAAAAATCGCAGGGGAGATGGTGTCTCTTACCATGGTTGAAGATGTAGCAGCTAAGATTGATTCTGCTCATCCTCATGCAGCCATACATATTTTGGATGAAGAAAAAGGAGAGCACATAATATTATTTACCGAAAGCAATAAAATAACTAGAGAAGCTTTCGTCGAGTCTGTTGCAAAATTCGGTTATTCTAATTTGCTTGTTCCTAAAGTAATTCATTTTATAAAAGAAATACCATTACTAGCTACTGGGAAAACTAACTATAGGAATTTACTTGAAATAGGACAGACCATACTTTCTGGAGTTAAGGAGTAGATGCTATAATAATGTTTTAACTCTGATAAAGAAAGATTTAGAGATAAATTTATTTGCAGAAATAATGCCAAATCCAGCAGAATAGTCTATATTATCTTTCTTGATTGAGATTTTAGCCCCCATATTTAAAGAGGTTGTGTAGATTGGATATATAGTAGACCGAAAAGTATTATCATAACCTTTTATAGCAAGACTCGCATAATTATGTTTTATATGTAATTTATGGCTTACTCCTAAATTTAATGCTGCATCTATATTCCATTTACTTTTATTAGACCCATTATAATTTTTAATTATTGCCACCGTAGCATTGCTGTCTGTGGTAGAAGACTCAGATGGGTAATAATTTATTTTTGCCAGGGCGCCTGCAGTCGATCTACCTAAATTTCTAGTGTAAATTTGATATAAGTTTACTTCTGGATTAACGATTATAGATTGATTTTTTGCGTATATATTAGAGCCTAATCCTATATTTGCACCTAAAATATTTGTACGATCTTTAGAGTATATAGTACTATATCCATTATAATTTAATTGTATATTCTGATAATGATTCACAGATTGAGATAAAATTCCAGAAAATTTTGTATAAAAGAACTCAAGATCAAAATTGCCGTAGAAACCAGCCGAGTAAATATTAGATTTTATATTATTGCCTATATAAAAGGCGCTAGTAAATTTTGTGTTAGAGATAGAAAAACCACCAAAAATGCCAAAATTTCTATTTGCATGATTGTAAAAATCATACCCTATAGTAAAATTAGTATTATTAGACTTAAATGGTATAATATTGGAAGTTGCCCCATGTCTTGATTCCGCAAAAGAAAAATCTGTCCATAATTTCTTTGGCTCATTATTTTCTTCTCCAGAAGAAATAACTGCGTCAGACAAAGAAGTATGACTTTCGTTTGTATTGTATCTACCTCTTTTTTCTGCTATTTTTTTACTACTAATAGCACTCAAAAAGCAGGAAATATTACTTGAGACTATATTATCTTGTACGGGAGCTTGATTTGAAGTCATTCTTATTAAAACCTCAGAAGCTTTGCTACTATCGTTGTTTATGTAATAGTAATTAGCTAAATCAACAATCGACTTAGCATCTTGCTTAAGAATATTATAATTCGATACTAGAGTAGTAATTGATACACCATTATCTTGAGTGGTATTTTCTGAGATAATGCTTCCCAAATTCTTACTTGATAATGTTTTTACATGGTATACTTCAGGATGTGTAGTCAAATCAGCCACAGATACGGCAGAAATAGAAATTAATTTAATTGCCCCATTTACATATGCATATTGATAGTAAGAATAGGACGTATCTGTAATAACTACAGAATTAGGGGTGCCGGCTGGGTTATCAAATAGCTGAAAAACATCATTTAGCTCAGGAGTATAATCTGATGTATCTATTGTTATATTTAATGTACTACCATTAATATTTTCTGTGGCGCCTACTATTTTACCATATAGAGATAGTGAAGATAATTTGAATTTGATATCACAAGCATTTGATGCCGTTAATACCCCGCCATTAGATAATGTTAGAGTATTTGTACCAAGATCTAAAGTAGTATTAGAGGCCATA
>JANRMA010000070.1:0-17539 GCA_033762035.1 Rickettsiaceae bacterium | reverse complement strand
TTCTTTTTTAAGTATATTATTTTGCCCTATTAGCTTATTTACAATTAAGGGAGAATAATATAAAGACTCAGGGCTAAATGCTGGAAAAAAATCTACAGAAGTAATTCTAGCATGATAAAAATCTTCTATTTCCTTGTATTTTTCTTCGATAGAATTTTTTGCATATTGGGATAAATAAATTTCCGGATTATCAAGATAAGACACTAAGTCAACATTAGTTTTATAAAAAATAGGAGCAAAATTTTCTACTGCTTCTGGTTTAATATTATTAGATATTTTCTCAAATATTACCTCATTCATTCGTGAAATACCAAAATTTGTAAGATATTTATTTCTAAAATTCTCTATTGTTTCATCATTTAGTTGCAAGTTAGAGGCAGGATATATTTCTACTTCTTCTACTATATCTGATGAGATCTGAGATTCATTATCAAATAATTTGATCTTATGAATTCTATCCCATTCAAAATTAATCCTAAATCCTTTGCAATCTGCAGTTACAATATCAATTATATCGCATTTTGCGCTAAAATCTCCAGCATCTATAGCTACTGGGGTTTTTACATAATTATTTTTAATAAGCAACTTTTCAAGGCTAAAAGGTGAGATAGTCTGATTAGTATATATTTTGAAATATTGCTTTTCGATTAAATTTTTTGGGATATATTTATGAAGCAAATTTATAGCGCAAGTAATTAAAATAACCGGACTTCTTTTTTGGGCAAGTTTGGTAAGGATGCAGGAGCGCGTGCAAATTATTGAGCTAGAAGAAGATAGTCTATCGTAAGGAAGGCAATCTTCTGAAGGCAAGAATAATACTAGCTCTGAGGAGAAAAAAAATTTAGCATAATTGTAACATTCTCTAGCCTCTTCTTCGCTGCTCAAAAGAATTAAAATATCGACCTTAAGAGGATTTTTTTGTAAATTCTGCCAAATAGAAATTAATGTACTAATATTCATAATAAGTTGCTCAATTACTTGCAGAAATAGAATTAATTATTTTATCGTAAACAAGGTTATTTTTTATATCTTCTGGCGTCTCTTTTTTAAATAAAAACCAATCTAGTAATCGCGCATCTGGAATTTGTAAAATTTTTTCGTAATCCTTTAATGATGCCTCATCTAGATTTGTCAAATATTTTTGCGCAAAATTAGAAAAAATAATTTCAGATTCCTTGCAGCCCCGATATTGACTTAAGTATGTAAGCTTTTTTATGTACGTGGATAATTCGTAATCCATAAATCCCTCTTGCAAAATTTTAATACCGGATGTAATAATAGCTAAAGTATGTCCAATTTCAAGTTCCAAGATACTGGGCTCTATTTTTACCTCAATTTTGGCAAAATATAATGATTAATAAATTAACTTCTATCGAACTTTTTGATATGCTAAGTAAACTTTCAGATTATTTTATAATTGATACTAGAACTGAAAGAGAGTGGTCTGAAGTAGGATACCCAGACGTCAAGGATAGAGTGTTGTTAATTTCTTCACACCTTCCTCCAGATATGGTTCCTAATACAGAGTTTTTAAATGAGCTTAAAAATAAAGCTGCAAATATAGATAGTAATTTGTTTTTTATTTGCAAAACATCTGGTAGGTCTTCTATTGCAGCAGCTGCTGCTGAATCTTTTGGGTATAAAAATTGCTTTGTAATTTCAGACGGGTTCGAGGGATCTAATTTTGGACCAGGTTGGAAAAATAATAATTTACCATTTTGTTATAAAAAATGAATTTAGCTGTTAATATAAATCAAGAAAGTAATCAAAACATAATTCCTCACCAGGATTTATGGCAGCGGGTGCTAAAAGATCTTAGGGAAAAATATGGGAATGCTGTTTATACAAGCTGGTTTAGTAAATTATCTTTACTACCCAGCTCTGCTCAAAATTTCGTTATAGGAGCACCAACTCAATTTGTTAGAGATTGGATAAAAACAAATTATTTTTCTTCTATTCAAAATTTGGTCCTAAGTAGCGATAGTTCTATTTTTAGCGTTGAGTTACGTATACATAAAAGCGAAAATCAAAATGGAATAGTAGATTTAGCCTTAGAGCCTGCTACTGTGCCATCCTTTACTAGTAGCTACACGCAAGATAATACTTCCTACAAAGTTGCCGATAATATCTTTTCTTCTCAATTAGATGCGAGATTTACTTTTGATAATTTTGTTGTAGGTAACCCTAATGAGCTTGCATATGCTGCATCTCGGGCTGTTGCTGAGTCCAGAAAAGCTGTTACTGAGTCTAATCCGCTTTTCCTTTATGGAGGCGTTGGTTTAGGCAAAACTCATCTAATGCACGCAATAGCCTGGCATATAAAGCAGACTAATTCTTCAAGGAAAGTAATTTATATGTCTGCAGAAAAGTTTATGTATCAATTTGTAAGAGCCCTTAGAAATAAAGATGTTATGTCCTTTAAGGAACATTTTAGATCAGTAGATGTATTAATGATTGATGATATACAGTTTATTTGCGGAAAAGAAAGCACTCAGGAAGAATTTTTCCATACTTTTAACGCCTTAATTGATAATAGTAGGCAAATGGTTATATCATGCGATAGATCCCCTACTGATTTAGATAATATAGAAGAAAGAATAAAATCAAGGCTTGGCTGGGGGCTAGTCGCAGATGTTCATAGTACAACTTATGAGTTAAGGCTCGGAATATTAGAGTCCAAAGTTGATAATATGTCAGTATCGGTTCCTATGAATGTGATAGAATTTTTAGCAGCTAAAATTACTTCTAATGTACGCGAGCTTGAAGGGGCATTAAATAAAGTAATTGCTCATTCAACGTTAGTAGGTAGAGAAATCACCCTAAGTTCTTGCCAAGAAATTCTTAGAGATTTATTAAGATCTAATGAAAAACTTGTAACTATAGATGATATACAAAAGAAAGTTGCAGAATTATATAATATAAAAATTGCAGATATGTCTTCATCTAAAAGACAAAGAAATGTTGCACGACCTCGCCAGATTGCTATGTATATATCAAAACATCTTACTACAAAAAGCTTAAATGAAATAGGGAAGAAATTTGGTAAAAAAGACCATACAACTGTAATGCACGCATGCAAACAAATTGAAAAGCTTAGATCCGAAGATTTAGAGTTGCAAGAAGAAATAAATTTGCTAGAAAGAGCTTTACAAGGCTAATTTAGAAAAACACCCAGAGGAATTTATATGAGTAATAATTTGAGTATTCAAATTTTAACCAAAGATTTAGTATATGCAGTTAATGCTGCATCTAGTATTATTGACAAAAAACCAGCAAAACAAATTTTAAGTAATATCAAGCTAGAAGCAAAAAACTCAAAGCTATATGTTAAGGCAGTTTCAAATGATATGAATATACATCTTGAAATACCTACTCAAATAGAAAATGAAGGCAGCACTACTGTAAATCATCTTACTTTTGCTGAAATAATTAGAAAAATACCAGATGAGTATTTAAGCCTAAAATGCATAGGAACTTCAGATGAAGTAGAAGTAAAATGCGCTAATTTTGTTTCTCATCTTGCAACATTACCAGCAGAAGAATTTCCCTCTTTGGATAATTACATAAATCCAGAAGTTTCTTTTTTTGTTACAACATCTGCCTTGCTAAGATTGATTAATCATTCTGAATTTGCTATATCAACCGAAGAGGCAAGATATAATCTAAACGGTATTTATCTCAACTCACTTGAGCCAAATTTATTAAATGCAACCGCATTAGACGGCCATAGAATGTCCACAATTTATGAGGAATTAGAAGGGATACCAAACTTTGGTATTATTATACATAAAAAAACTATATCTGAATTATCAAAATTATTAAAAGATGCAAATAATGCTGAATCTAAAGTAAAAATTTCTTTTGATTCAAATAGGATTTCATGCGAATTAGAAAATATTCAAATACTTGCTAAATTGGTTGATGCAACCTATCCTGATTTTAACAATTTTATACCTAAGTCTTCAGTATCTGTTTTGTCTATTCATAGTAAAACTTTAATGAATGTAGTAGATAGAGTTGCTGTAATAAATCAAGAAAAGTTTAAAGCTATTAAACTTATAGTTAAACAGGAAAATATAGAAATTTCAGCTTATGGGGAGTCTCGCGGGACTGCAAAAGAGATTATTTCAAATAATAACGAGATTCAAAATTTTGTATATGATGGGCCTCCAATACAAATAGGCTTTAATCCAAAATATTTACTAGATATACTGAAGAATTTAGATAATGAAGAAATAGAATTGCAATTTAATAATGCAGAAGATCCTATATTGATAAAACAAGTTTCTAAAATTCACGATAAATATATTATAATGCCAATAAAGGTTTAGACTATTGAATAAGGTATTTATTAATAAAATTAATCTAATTAATTTTCGTAACTTTGGCTTCAAGGAAGTTGTATTTAATGAACATAGAATATTAATTACTGGTCCTAATGGCTCCGGTAAAACTTCGATATTAGAGGCTATATCACTCCTTTCACCTGGCAGGGGGCTTAGGGGCGAAAAACAAGAAAATTTTATTTTATCAAATCAAAATTACTCAGAAGTTACATACCAGATAAATTCTTATCTTGGTAATGTTGAAATTAAAGATAGAATCGAATCTAATTCCGCAGCTAAACATATTTATATGAATGATAAAAAAATTCGCTCTAGCGAGTTGTTAAAGTTTGTGAATATTTTTTGGCTCACTCCTCAGCAAAATATTACTTTTCAGGAATCTAGCTCCTATAGACGCAAATTTTTTGACAGAATAGTCTATTCCTTTTTCCACTTTCATGCTACGGAAATTAATAGCTACGAACATCTACAAAAATCAAGATTACAAGCTTTAATTAGTAATGAAGCTGATAATAAATGGCTAGATATTATAGAGACTCAAATGTCGAAATTAGCACAAAATATATGTTTAAGGCGATGGGAGATTTTAAATAAACTGAATGAAATAATAAGTAATATTACCTCTATAACTAAAGTAAGCCTTAAGTTAAATAGTGAAATAGATAATTTGGCAGAAAAACAACGACTAGATGATTTCTATCTGAATATAATAGAATTATTCAGAAAAAACAGGGAGCTAGATAAAAAATCTCATAAAACTAATTTTGGCCCAATGAAAACAGATTTTAGGGCGCATCATATAGATAAAAATATGGATATAAGTCTTTGCTCCACTGGGGAGCAACAATCTTGCCTGATCTCAATCCTCATAGGCCATACTCAGCTTTTTAATAATTATACCGATAAGATGCCAATTTTGTTGCTCGACGAGTTATTTGTGCATTTAGATGAAAAAAATAAACATATTCTTTCTAATTTTATCTCAAACAAAAATATGCAAATTTTTGTTACTTCTACAGAGAAAGAGCTATGCTCAGATTTTTTTAAACATTCGGTTGAAATTATATTGTAAATTAGATTTACGATATTTTATTCATAATAATCGTGAAAGTGTAAAGGCATTTCTTGACCTAGCATATTTACAACGGATACTTTTCCTGCGAATTCTGGTGGAAAATGTAAACAGTCAAATATTTCTGGGGTTATTTCACAATTCAAATTAATGGTTAATGGCTCACATTCTTCAAGTGCATTAGGATTAGTAACTAATTTTTTGGGGATATCTTTAATTTGCATAAACCAACTTATATAACCACTCATCAACTCACTCAAAAGATACAAATCTACTTTTGCTCGATGTTCAACTAAAAGTTTTACCGTTTCTATATTATTGCTTTTGCATGCATATACTAGAGCATCGGAATGACCGTGCATATTTACATCTGCGCCCTTTTCAAGTAAAATACTAGCGATGTAAGTATTATTGCTTTTACAGCATAAAATTAGAGGAGTCACACCGGCTTTATTGGCGCAATTTACATTAGCTCTTTTTTCTATAAGCATAATAGCCATATGATTATGAGTATTTTCGCAAGCGTGCATCAAGGCAGTAAAACCATATAAATCTTTTGTGTCTATATTTGCCCCTCTATCTATCAAAAAACTAACTAGTTCAATATTGTTATGCGTGGCAGCTAATATAATAGGAGTGGAACCCAGGTAATATCCCGGGAGGTTTATATCTGCACCTTCGTTAAGTAAAAATTCAGCCATTTCAATATTATTGCTAAGGCATGCTGCTAGAAGAGGAGTTTTCTCATTTACTCGCCGAGAATTCAAATTAGCCCCTGCTTCTATCAACTTCTTAGCTTGGTCTAAGGTGGTACCATTTTCTATCAATTTTACCAAGTCCTCTGCTAAGAAATCGCTTTCGCGAGGAGCGCCCGAGATCATTTCAGGGTCATTGTTCACGATAATACCTTTTCTTTTCATAATAGCAAAGAAAACTTAAATATCAACAGGAAAATTTTTGGATTAGAATATTAACATGTTCATTTTCGCATCAACATAATTGGTGCACTCGATTGGATTTGAACCAACGACCTTTACCTCCGGAGGGTAACGCTCTATCCAGCTGAGCTACGAATGCAGATAATCATAATTCGCTAGGCGAAGTAGTAAAGTTAGTCCAGCAAATTTAATAATATTAGAGCGCAGACCTCTTTGCAAAAACAATACGAATTACCAACTACTCCTGATCTAATTTTTTAGAAGAAACCGCAAGGAAACTTCTCATTTTTCTAGATCTAGATGGGTGCTTTAGCTTTCTGAGAGCTTTTGCTTCTATCTGCCTTATCCTTTCCCTAGTTACATTAAATTGCTGACCCACTTCTTCCAAAGTATGGTCCGTATTCATACCTATTCCAAATCTCATTCTTAGCACCCTTTCCTCTCTAGCGGTAAGGCTTGCGAGTATTCTAGTAGTCACTTCCCGCAAATTAGACTGTATTGCGGCATCTAATGGCATAACAACGTTTTTATCCTCAATAAAATCTCCTATGTAACTTCCATCTTCGTCACCAACAGGATTTTCTAAACTTACTGGCTCTTTTGCAATTTTCATTACTTTTCTTACCTTATCTACAGACATAGAAAGCCTATTTGCTATTTCTGTAGCAGTGGGCTCGTAGCCTTGCTCGTTAAGCATCTGCCTTGAAGTTCTGATGATTTTATTGATAGTTTCAATCATATGAACTGGTATACGAATAGTTCTCGCCTGATCAGCAATAGATCTAGTAATTGCTTGCCTTATCCACCATGTTGCATATGTGGAAAATTTATAACCTCTTTTATACTCAAACTTATCTACGGCTTTCATTAATCCGATATTTCCTTCTTGAATTAAGTCTAAGAACTGTAAGCCTCTATTGGCATATTTTTTGGCTATAGAAATTACCAAACGTAGGTTTGCCTCAATCATCTCCTTTTTTGCTAATGACTCTTGGCGCTCTCCCTTTTGGACTGAATGAATCAGCTTTTTAAATTGCATTATCGGCAATCCGGCTGTTATCTCCATGTCTTTTATCTCGGTGATAAATTTTTCTATTGCCTTATTTTCATTCTCTAAAAATTTATTCCAATTTGGATTTTTAAGAGATTGTATATATTCTATCCAATTTTTATCAGTTGTACATTTTAGATAATTTTCTATAAAAGATTTTTTTTCAACCTTGTATTTTTCTGCAAGTTTTAAAAAATTAGTCTCTTTTGAAACTAAATTTTTATTAGCCTGATAGAGTTTTGCAACCATTTCAGCTGTTCTTTTGGAATGAATCTTTAAATCTATAACTTCATCTATAAAATTATTTAATTCGGTAGTATATTGTTTATTCTTTTTAAGATCAAAAGCCGGGTCATTATAATAATAATCCTTAATAATAGACAGAAGTAGCTCTGCTGAATCAGAAATACGATCCATTTTTTCTAGGATAATAGGTAATTGCTGCTGCTCTAGCTCTGCTAAACTTTCAGAATGACTCATAGGAGATCTAACCCCAGCTTCTGCAAGATCCAAATCATCTTCGTCGTTATCCAAATGTGCAACCTCATCTGATGAGCCATCTGAATCAAAATGGTCTTCTTTATCAGGCGATTGTATGTCTAGCTCAATTAAATCTCTTAGCGGCATTTTTTCGGAAGCAAGGTCTTCGTGCCATTCGATAATATGCTTCATAAATAATGGACTTTCGCACAAGGAATGCATCATTATATTTTTGCCCTCTTCTATCCTCTGGGCTATTTCAATCTCCTTATCTCTTGAAAGTAAAGATACGCCTCCCATATCTCTTAAGTATAAACGTACTGGGTCATCAGTAGTGCCGGCTAGATCTTCTTCCTCTGTTTCCTCGGGTTCAAAATCGCATATTTCATCACCTATACGCAAACCTTCGTCTACATTAATATCAAGTTTTATGTCGTCGTCATTATCTTCTTCTATAATATCAATACCAGCATCGGAAAAGGATGATATCACTTTTTCCAAATCGTCTACTTCTAGATTATTATTTTCAGGTATTGCTTTATTTATTTCGTCATAAGATACGGAGCCTTTTTTTTTGCTTTTTTGCAATAAAGTCTCCATTTTAGAGGGGTTAGATTTATTTTCATTATTATTTTTCATTGATCTGCTAATCTCATATCAAATTTGCTAATTTTGGTTTGTACTGATTTTATTTCGTTAAGATAGAAAGATATCTTTGCGTCTATGTTGGGTGCATTAGTTAGCATAATGTTTTTAAATTCTTCTGTAATTACGTGCAAATATCTCTTAGATAATAGATATTCTAAAATATCATCTATATTTTGGTTTACAAAAACTCCGCTAAAAGACCTTCTATATTTCATGCATAATAAATCATAAACATCACAAAATCTAGTTTTTTTTAGATTATTTTCTAATTTATCTCTTTCTATCCTTGTATTTCTATTCAAATCTAATTCATCAAGCAATTGCAATAAATATTCTATTAAATCTACTCGATGAGATAGGTGATAAATAGTTTCTAGAGCGCTAGTTATTCTGCTAGTATCAAGTTCTGAAAAATTCATCACAATCAAAGAAATAATCTGATCATCTATATTTTCAAGCGCAGAAGAAGTGCTATTGTTTAATTGATTAGCGCTCTGGGAAATTTTATTGGGTAATTTATTTTTACGAGAGCTAAATAAATTCCATAACATATCACTAAAATAACGTTTCATATTTTGTTTAAGATGCACATCTTGTATTTTAGCAATATAGGAGTCTAACGCTACTTCAATTTCTGCCCTATTTTCTGGAGTTTTCAATTCTCTGTCTAGTATAGTTTGACTAAATATAAATTCTGAAAGACTCATTTGATTTTCTAATAGTCTTGCAAAACCATCTTTACCATATTTAGCAACAAAATCATCTGGATCCATACCAGATGGCAAACAAATAAAGCTAATTTGCTTTGATGAGGATACATGTTCTATAGCTATGTCTAAAAGCTTCTTTGCCGCTCTTATTCCTGCACTATCGCCGTCTAAACATACAATAACCTTACTTGCAATTTTCCAAAGTTTTGTTACTTGATTATGCGTTACAGCTGTGCCAAGTGATGCAACTACATTTTTAAAGCCTTTTTGGTGTAATGCGATAGCATCAAAATATCCTTCTACTAAAATAATAGAGCCAGTCTTATGAGCAGAAGAATAGGCAATATTTTCTCCGAATAAAGCCTCTCCTTTTTTAAATAGAATTGTCTCCGGAGAGTTTATATATTTTGGCATTTCTTGGCCCAAAGATCTTCCGCCAAAACCAATAACTCTGCCAAATGTGGTAATAATTGGAATCGTTATTCTGTCGCTAAAAAATTCTTTATATCTGCCATTTTCTTTTTTGGATACTAGTCCGCAGGAGGCTAAATCCTCTAGTTTAATTTTTTTAGTGCTAAAATATTCAATGAGTCCAGAGCCTTGCGCATAACCAAGATTATATGTATTTATTAGCTCTTCATTAACTCCTCTTTCATGTAAGATTTTTCTCCCCTGAGGACCTAAATTCTTGCTATAATATCTACAAGCTTGCTGCATTAAATCTGATAATTTATCCGCTAATTCAATTTCTTTGCGTTCGGATTCAGAAAAAATGGGTATTTTTATACCTGCTTTTGCGGCTATTTTATATGCTGCGTCTTTGTAATTTACTCCCGATAATTCTGATTCAAATTTGATAACATCTCCGTGAGCGCCACAGCCAAAACAATGGTAAAATTTCTTTTGATCATTAACAGTAAAAGATGGACTTTTTTCATTATGAAATGGGCATAATCCTAAAAATTCATAACCTTTTTTGGTAAGGCTTATATAGGAGCGAATAATTTCTGATACAAGTACCTTCTCTCTGATTTGATCGTAGAAATTATTTAAAATATTTTTCATACTAAATTAATAGGATTTTAGAAAAGTTTTATTTAGGGAACAACTCATTTCCTTGCGAAAATGGGTTATTTCCTCCATGATATTTTACTATCTACGGTGTAATACCGCCTTGTATACCATATAAAAATGGGGGGTAGTCTATGTAAAATTTGCAAAAACCTTTTGCACATCTTCGCTTTCTTCCAGAGAGTCTATTAATCTTTGAATTTTAGCAAATTTTTCTTCGTCGTCAATAGATTGGGGGCTTTTTGGTCTCCATCCAATACATGCATCATCGGGAGGTCCAAATTTTTCAATAGATATTGGTACTATTGCACTAAAATCTTCTATTGTAGTATAAAATGATACACCATATTCATTAACCGTAGCATCTTCAGCGCCTAATTCAATCGCAGCTTCTATAAGATCTGCATCGTTTAATTCTAAAGATTCGTAATTGATAATTCCAACATGATCAAACATGAAACTTACGCATCCAGTTTCCCCTAAATTTCCGCCATGTTTATTAAAGGCCGCCCTCACCTCAGAAGCTGTTCTATTTTTATTATCTGTAAGAGCTTCTACTATAATTGCTATACCAGAAGGGGCGTATCCTTCGTATCTTATTTCAGTATAGTTGGTATTATCTTCACCAGAAGAAGCAGATAGAATGGCTCTATCAATACGTTCTTTAGGTAAGTTCATAGATTTTGCCGTAATAATTGCGGATCTTAATCTAGGATTAAATTCTGGATCCTGTTGCCCTGATTTAGCAGCAGTTACAATCTCTCTTACTAGCCTTGTGAAAATTTTAGCTCTTTTTTGATCCTGAGCCCCTTTTCTATGCTGAATATTCTTAAACTTGGAATGGCCTGCCATGGGAATATTATTTTATTTATGTCTATGTATAACTCTACCTTTGGAAAGATCGTACGGTGTCATTTCTACAGTTACTTTATCATTTGCTAAAATTCTGATTCTATTTTTTCTCATACGTCCTGAGGTATGCCCTATTATAATATGCCCTTTTTCTAGCTTAATTCTAAAAGTTGCATTTGGAAGTAGTTCTATAACCACGCCTTCAAGTTCTATAAGTTCTTCTTTTCCCATTTGGTAGCTTGTAATATATCTGGATTTTAAGTAAGCGGCTAGCATTGCTGGCTAAACGCTATGGCTCCCCGGGCAGGATTCGAACCTGCGACCAAACGGTTAACAGCCGTTTGCTCTACCACTGAGCTACCGAGGAACAGGGTAGCTAGACTTATAACAAATAATACTTCAAAAATCTACTACTTTTTTTGTTTTTTATACAAATAAAATGAAAACAAGCTGACTAAACGGCACTACCCCTTTTGTTGGTGCCTTTACAAAATGGAGCACATAAATATTTATACTTTTGATAATAATTTTACTAGTCAAGTAAATAGTATATATCTATAATGGGAAGAATAGATACTATTTCTTTATGTTAAATCAGATTTTTGCTAATAGATTCTTAAAAGCTTCTTTATTATTTGGTTGGTGCTTTATAGTACTAACCTCTTTAATATCCTATTCGGAACATGATTCATCATTCAATACTGCAAGCCCTTACGAGCCTAATAACCTAATGAGCTATTTCGGATCTTATTTTGCAGATATTGTAATACAATCTTCTGGCAAATTTGGATGGCTTATATTAGTTTGTAATTTGATATTATCTGTTAATATTATAAAAAATAATTTAAAAAAAATAATCTTTAGAATTATTTGCTCTTTTGCCTGCTCTATATTACTAGCTTTGTTATTTTCTGTATTAATATCCCCGGCTTATGTAGGATCTTGCAAGTATCTTAGTCTAATTATATTAAATGAACCTCTGTTTTCCCAGGTAATAATAATATCTCTACTTTCTTTATTATTTGTTTTCTTGTTATTATATAGCTCTGGTACCCAAATAAAGGACTTATATAGTATAGTTGCATCTTGTATATACTTAGTCAGGCTAAAAAAAAATAATCAAGAAAGTTTTAACATTCGCAAAGAGCCTACTATATTTGGAAAATTATCTAACAATGCTTCAAAACCTTCAAATCAAATATCTACTGGACTCAAGCAGACAAAAATAAAAAACGAATATGCTCATACTCAAACTTCTAATAGTGACTATACTCTACCAAACGAAGATTTATTAAATCAAACCAAAGCAAGTAATATTACAAAGCTCGGTTATTCTGAATTGCAAACTTTATCACAAGAATTACTTGGAGTTTTAAATGATTTTGGAGTCAAGGGAGCTATAGGGCAAATTAATCAGGGACCCGTGGTTACTCTGTATGAATTCGAACCCTCAGCAGGCACAAAATCCTCTAGGGTTATTTCTTTATCAGACGATGTAGCGAGAAGCTTGTCTGCGCTTTCGGCAAGAATTGCGGTAATACCAGGAAGAAATGCGCTTGGTATAGAGCTACCAAACCATACAAGGGAGTTTTTTAGACTAAGAGAACTAATAGAATCTAAAGAATATCACGATAGATCTATAGGCCTTCCAATAATACTTGGCAAAGATATTGCCGGAAAGCCTACAATTGTAGATCTTGCAAAAATGCCTCACTTACTTGTAGCGGGTACCACAGGCTCTGGTAAATCTGTAGCAATCAATACAATGATTTTATCTTTATTATTTAGGCATAGTCCTGATGATTGTAGATTTATTATGATAGATCCAAAAATGCTAGAGCTTTCAGTATATGATGGAATACCCCACCTTCTTGCACCAGTAGTAACGGACTCTTCCAAGGCGGTTGTTGCGCTAAAATGGGCGGTAAGAGAAATGGAAAATAGATATAAGCTTATGTCGAACTTAGGCGTAAGGAATATACATGGTTATAATCAGAGAATATCTCAAGCTATTGAAAAAAAAGAAGAATTAAAAAGAACGGTGCAAACAGGCTTTGATGTTGATACTGGTAAGCCTATATATGAGTCTATCGGGGTTGATATGAAGCGCCTACCCTTTATTGTAGTTATAGTAGATGAAATGGCAGATTTAATGCTAGTTGCCGGAAAAGATATTGAATCTTCTATTCAAAGGCTTGCTCAAATGGCACGTGCTGCTGGTATTCATTTAATTATGGCAACCCAAAGGCCTTCTGTAGATGTTATAACTGGCGTAATAAAGGCAAATTTTCCAAGTAGAATAAGTTTTAAAGTCACCTCTAAAATAGATAGTAGAACAATACTCGGCGAACAAGGAGCAGAGCAGCTTCTGGGAATGGGGGATATGCTTTACATGGGTAATAGTTCTAAAATTATTAGAGTGCACGGACCATTTGTTGAAGATTTAGAAGTAGAGCGTATAAGTAATTTTCTAAAAGCACAAGGCACTCCAGATTATATAGAAGCAGTAACATCTTCTAACGAAGATTCAGAAGTTGGCATGGATTCTTCAATTTTAGAGAATGATACGAGCGACGAAAACCTATACAAAAAAGCTGTAAATATTGTTAAAAATGACGGTAAATGTTCTACTAGCTACGTACAAAGGGTGTTAAGAATAGGATATAATAGGGCAGCCTTGCTAATTGAAAAGATGGAAAAGGAGGGTATTATCTCCGCCCCTAATCATTCCGGCAAACGAGAGATTCTAATAAAGCAATAGAATCTAGACTATTGTCTCACTGTAACCGTTCACGTACCTGACAGACAGTTAATCAACAATTATGATAAATTATTAGATATTTCTGTCAGGTACGTGAGCTACGTCTCACTGCGCCGCCCCCCGGGCCGTCGTCTTGTTGCCCGCTTGCCCTAAGTTTTTCCTGGTGCGATGTATATGGGCCTAGCCTAGATGTAGGGGCTTTGGTATGTTCTAGACCTTTTACTGGGGTCTCTGCGCTAGCGCTTGGACCTGCTTTTTGCGAAGGTTGCGTTTGAGAAGGTTGCGTTTGAGAAGGCATAATATATTCTTTTATACTATTAAGATAATATAATATCCCTTCTACAAAACGGTTAATATACCCAAAGAGAGTAGAGAAGAGCGAGTTGCTGTTTTGATCTACCGCTGGTGTTGGAGTTGCTCCTGCCGGCGGAGCTGGAGGTGTAGTATTATTATTTTCACTTTGATTTCGCAACAGCGGCTCTTTGTCTTGCAGAGATATTAGAGGAGACTCTGATTGTTTTGACGGGGCTTTTGACGCTGCTTCTTTGGCTTTTAATCTTCCCATGTCATTAGTAGGGAGTTCTTCATCTTCTTTCACGAGTGCTGCTGCTTTGGCTCTTGCTGCCTCTTGTATTGTTGTGGTAATAGGACCTTGATTTGCATCTAAGGAATCATGTTTTATTTCGTGCGTTAGTTGACGAGGGTTTTTTGCCTCGGCTCGTTGGCTCATAATTTCTTTTTCGAAGTTTATTGCAGCGATATCTTCTATATTTTCTTTTGCGGCTCGTTTTCTCATATCTATAGGAGTGTCTTCTACTTCCTCTTTTATTTCTTCAATGTATTGAGCTTCTGCTTTTTTTCTAGCCTTACTAGTTGCTGATGCTTTTGGTAAGGCCTCCAGTCTTTCGGCTGGTGCTTTTGCCGCTTCCTCCGCTCTCGCCTCTTTAGCTTGCGTTCTTCCCGTATTAGTGGGTTTTATTTCTACTTGCTTAAATACAAGAGGAGTGGCTTCTGCTTCTTCTTGCACGAGCATTAATTGAGGCTTATTTTCCTCCGCTGCTGTTTCGGCTTTAGAGAAAAGCCCTGCTACTGCCTTAGGTATATTTACTTTCCCTATTTTAGGTTTAGGAGTCTCTTTGCTTTTATTCTCATCTACTTCGCCTGCTACCTGGGACCTAAGGTTTTCTAATTGCTCCCTGAGTATATCATTCGGTCTCTTTTCTGCAGTTGAAGATGGTATCACTCTTACTGATTTTGGTGGTTTTTTTCCTACTAACGGTGGTGTTATTGTTGCTGGCCCCACTACTAACTGTGCCGTTCCTGTTGCTACTGGTGTTTGTATTGCTTTTTCGTTCCACTCTTCATCTGTATCTTCAAGATCAATAGTTTCATTAGTATTGTTATTATTTTTATTATTGTTAAACCTACTAAGCATACTAGTATTAAATTCCTGGACTACATTATTCTGTCCTCCTTCATCTTTAGGCGTCTTCCTCAATTTAACCCCCCTCTGTATCTCGGTCAGCAAAGTTTCTTTTGGATCGTTATTTTGTGGTGCCATGTCTAATTACTTTTTATTTTAATAGACTTATTATAACAAATTTTACAATTCATTACTTATTTTAGTTTATTTATAAGAAAAATTTATTATTATGTGATGCAAAAATACCATCCTACCTTCCCATTCCTTGGGCCCCTTTTTTCAACGGGGATTTGTCATTCCCTCGCTTCTCTAAGTGTCATTCCCGCTCCTCTTTGTCATTCCCTCGCTTCTCTCAGTGTCATTCCCACGATCCTCTTCCTGTCATTCCCGCGAAGGCGGGAATCTAGTTTTACTATTTCCTGGATCCCCTTTTTCAAGGGGATGACAAGGTGGAGTTGTCATTCCCACGATCCTCTTCCTGTCATTCCCGCGAAGGCGGGAATCTAGTCTTCTCATGGGATGTGTTTTGCATTTGGGCCACACAGGGTAATTTATGTTTATACAACATATTTTTTTAAAACTTCATGTACTTAAAAATTTACTTATGATATTATATATATTTTATGTTATTATTAGAATATTATTTAATAAAAAGTATAAATATGCTTGATGAACTAACAGATGCTATTCGTCGACGTAAGACAGAAACGGTAAAGAAGCTATTAGATGAATCTCCTGAATTACTAAATTCAACAGATAAAGAAGGAAACACTCCCCTTCATATAGCCGCAAAATATAATAAAGGTGCAATTGCTAAATATTTAATACAAAAAAAACCAGAATTAGTGGATGCACAAAATAATAATGGAGACACAGTCGCGCATATTGCATTCAAGCTTAGTGCTACAAACGTAATTAAATATTTGATAGGAGAAAATAAAGGTAATTGGAACATTACAAATCAAGAAGGCGATACACCATGGCAAACTTATATCAAATATTATATAGGAATAGGTAAAAACCCCCCAATAAGGACCAATAGCGAAATGCCATCTGTGATGGCGCCGTTTATTGGGGAAGCTAAAGTGGAATTAGATAAAGAATCTGCCGTGCAGGCAGATATAAAAACTAAAAACCAAACAATTAATTTTGTTGAGCGGATAACAAATGTTATAAGCAAAATTTTTGGGCGAGCTACAACCGGAAGAGTAGCACCCGAGCCTCAAGCATCCAGATCACCTAATCCAGAGCCTAAAAAATCAAACAGCTCTAATTTGCCGTACAAATCTACTGTTACCAAGAAAATACAAGACTTCGTTGAGAGACTTAAAGGCAAGAGTAAAAAAGAATCCCGGCCCTTACCGCCGGGTGTACAGCGTGAAGGTCAGCAGAAAGGAGGGAATGGAAAATAATTTTCTGGATCCCCTTTTTCAAGGGGATGACAAGAAGAGTGATTTCCTGGATCCCCTTTGTCAAGGGGATGACAAGGTGGAGTTGTCATGCTCACGATCCTCTTCCTGTCATTCCATCGCTTCTCTAAGTGTCATTCCCGCGAAGGCGGGAATCTAGTATTACTATTTTCTGGATCCCCTTTTTCAAGGGGATGACAAGAAGAATCATTTTCTGGATCCCCTTTTTTAAGGGGATGACAAGAAGAATCATTTTCTGGATCCCCTTTTTCAAGGGGGTAATATTATGCTATGTCTTTAACTTTAGGGTTTTGAGATACTGCATTTTCGTTTGTTACTACTCTATCATTATAGATATAGTTTTTATTTGAAATTTTTCTTGCTTTATCAGCTAATAGCACTGGAATTCCATCTTTGATAGGGAAAGCAAGGCCGGCCTCTTCGCTAATTAGCTCTTGAGACTCTTTGTCGTATTTAAGAGATTTGCCTGTTACAGGGCAAACTATTATTTTTAATAAATCGCTAGAAATTTCTATCATAATTAATTACCTATTATTGCTTTTTTCCATGTTAAAGGGTTACCTAAACTATCTAGCACAAGATCTCCAGAGCCTTCAAATTCGGCAGCTAAAAAAGTAGTTTGATTAGTTACGAGCTTTACTGGCTTAATTTTTTGACCATTGGAAAAAAATTCCTTAGCTTGCTCACGAGAAGTCGGGTTATTTTTTGAAGCGGTTTTGGCTTTTGACATATTTCAACTAGTTTTTTATGTTTCAAG
>JANRMA010000069.1:0-4785 GCA_033762035.1 Rickettsiaceae bacterium | reverse complement strand
GAATTTAATAAAAGTAGATGAAGATACTCATACGAAGAAAATCACGGCAACATCTCTATTTCTTTCATTAATTTTATTTAGCTGCGGAGGGGTTATCGCAATTTTTATTTCAGGGGCAAATGCTGTAATACCCGCGCATTATCACGGATCTATCGTAGGAATAACCATAGGTTTTATGGGATATATATATAATAAAACTAATCAAATTTTTAGTCAGATTAATTTTAAAAATGCTTTAAGACAATTATATATTTACTCATTTGGTCAATTAATTCATATTCTAGGCCTTAGTGCGTCTGGTGGATATGGCGCCTTACGCAAAACCCCTGGTGCCGATTTACCGCTATCAGCTAAAATTTCTTTAAGTTTTATGGGTATCGGAGGCTTATTAGCTATTGTAGGCGGATTAATATTTGTGTATATATGTACTATGAGCATAATACGATCCAAAACATCATAAAATACATGAACAATAAAAAACCATCACATAAAGAAGTAGTGGAGGCAATAAAAACCATCTTCAAATTTATAGGAGAAGATCCAGAACGGGAGGGTTTACAAGAAACGCCGAAAAGAGTTATAAAAAGTTATGAAGAAATTTTTGCAGGATATAATCAAGACCCCAAAGAAATTCTTCAAACTATCTTTTTTGAAAAAGCAAATTTCCACGATTTCGTCATTTTAAAAAATATTAAATTTAAATCCATGTGTGAGCACCATATGCTGCCTATAATAGGAAGCGTAGATATTGCATATATCCCGAAAGACTCTATAGTAGGAATAAGTAAATTAGCTAGAATAGTTGAGGTATTTGCGCGAAGATTACAAATTCAAGAACGTATGACTTCTGAAATTGCAGATGCTATTCAATACCAGCTTCAGCCACTTGGAGTTGCTGTTAAAGTTTCCGGTTTGCATCATTGTATGATTATGCGAGGAGTAAATCAGGAGACTTTAATGGAGACTATGCATTTTACGGGAGAATTTTTAACAAGTCTAAAATATAGACAAGAGTTTTTTTCATTGATTAATAAATAATAGTATAATGTATCTTTCAAAGTTTTTTTTACCTACTCTAAAAGAAAACCCATCTGAAGCTCAGGTAATATCTCATAAATTAATGCTTAAAGCCGGTATGATAAAACAGGCGGCAGCTGGCATTTATTCTTGGCTTCCTTTAGGACTTAAGGTCTTAAATAATATCCAAAAAATAATACGTAAAAATATGGATAAAGTTGGCTGCATTGAAATGCTGATGCCGTGTATTCAGCCCTCTGGTGTCTGGAAAGAATCCGGCAGGTATGATGCATACGGACCAGAAATGCTTAGAATTAAAGATAGGCACGAAGCAGAGCTATTATTTAGCCCAACTAACGAAGAGTTAATAACCGAAATATTTAGATCTCATTTTAAATCTTACAAAGATTTGCCTATAAATTTATACCATATACAATGGAAATTTAGAGATGAAATAAGGCCCAGATTCGGCGTAATGCGAGGCAGAGAATTTTTAATGAAAGATGGATATTCCTTTGATATATCAAAAGAAGAGGCACTTAAATCTTACGACTTAATATTTGCTGCTTATTGCCAAACCTTTAAAGATTTGGGCCTAAAAGTAATACCCGTAAAGGCAGACTCTGGGCCTATCGGGGGCGACTTAAATCACGAGTTTCATATATTAGCAGAAAATGGGGAAAGTACTATTTATTGCGATAAAAGATTTATGGATATTATGAATGAAGATATTAATATTGAAAAAATTAAAAATCTTTATGCGGCAGCGGATGAAATGCATAATCCCTCTTCTCCAGATTGTAAAAATATAGAAATAATAGAAAAAAGGGGAATAGAAGTTGGCCATATATTCTATTTTGGCACCAAATATTCTGCTAGTATGAATGCAAAAATCAACGATCATGAAGGCAAGTTAATACACCCTCATATGGGATCTTACGGTATAGGAGTCTCAAGGCTTGTAGCTGCTATAATAGAGCATAGTCATGATGAACAAGGTATTATTTGGCCTTTATCTATCGCTCCTTTTAAGGTTATTATAATTAATCTAGCGCGGAGCGATATAGAATCTACCAGAATATCGGAAAAGCTTTATAATGAGTTAAATCATAATAATATTGAAGTTTTACTAGATGATCTTGATGTAAGAGCTGGAAGTAAATTCGCAACCGCCGATCTGATAGGTATTCCTATACATATAATTGTTGGCATGAAAAAGATCCAAGACGGGTTAGTGGAAATAAAGACAAGAAAAACTGGCGCAGTAAAAGATATTGCAATAGAAGATGCTACACAAATAATAGTTAATATGTGCAATGAATCCTAAATTTATATTAAAAACCTCTCTTAGATATTTTAGTGCTAAAAAATCAAATAAACTTGTTTCGTTTATATCTTGGTTTTCTTTACTAGGTGTGATGATAGGCGTTGCGGCACTAATTGTTGTTATGTCTGTAATGGAGGGATTTCATATAGAATTTAGTGCAAACATTAGGGGCCTTGCTGGCGATATTTCTATAGTCTCGCCAGAAAAAATCACAGATTATATGGATCTTACAGAAGAAATAGAATCTATACCCGGTATTGTAACTGCTACCCCGCAAATTCAAGAAAAGGTGCTTATAGTATCCGGGTCTAAAACAATAGGAGCAATTATACGAGGACTAGACAAAAAAGGCATTGCGCAAAAAACTAAAAACTTTGGCGCAAAATTAATGGGTAATATAGAAGATATAATGGAAGGATATAATATTGCAATAGGCAAAGAGCTTGCGATAAATCTTGGAGTACGTATAGGCGATGAAATATCTATATTAATTAGTAACCAAGTGCATACAATGATTGGAAATTTACCCAGAAAAAAAACATTTAAAATTGTAAATGTTTTTTCTAGCTCAATGTTTGACTATGACTCCATGACAATTATCGCCTCTCTTCCTGCTTGCCAAAAATTATTTGGACTAAATGATGCAGTAAATTTAGTTGAAGTATTTACGGATCAAAAACGCGGAGTAGAATTTTATACCAAAAGAGTGGCGAATATATTGGATGGAGATTTTTATGTCCAGAGCTGGAAGGATCAAAATTCCCAATTTTTAAATGCCCTTGCAATAGAAAGAACTGCAATGTTTACTATACTTTCTTTAATTATAATTGTGGCAGCATTCAATATAGTCTCTAGTTTATTTATGTTAGTCAATGAGAAAAGGGGTGATATAGCTATTCTAAAAACGATAGGCGCAAGCAAAATACAGATATTAATGATATTTATTATTAATGGCTCCTTAATTGGACTTATTGGGACTTTTGCCGGAATATTATTAGGTGTAATTATTGCTAGTAATATAGATAATATCAGACTTGTACTAGAAAATTTTTCTGGGGTACATTTTTTTGATTCAGCAATTTACTTTTTATATCACTTACCCGCTAAAATTATCCCTATGAATATTTTATATATTGCTATCATGAGTATAAGCCTTTCTGTTTTGGCTACAATTTATCCGGCTCTAAAGGCTGCTACTATAGATCCAAGCAAGGCGCTAAGAGATGAATAATATTTTAAAGCTCGCAAATTTATCCAAAAAATATGTCCAAGGAACTAGCGCGATTAATGTACTACAAAACATTAATTTGGATATTGCAAAAGGTGAAATTTTATCTATTACAGGATGCTCTGGCACTGGTAAATCTACCTTATTACAAATCGCAGGTTTACTTGATAGTGCATATGAAGGCAATATATTCTATGGTAACACGAACGTAAAACATCTATCAGAACATCAGAAAGCGGATTTGCGTCTAAATAAAATAGGTTTTATATATCAATATCATCATTTATTAAAGGATTTTACTGCCCTAGAAAATGTACTTATGCCGGCTTTAATTAAAGGAGGAGATATGGCAATCGCTCAAAAAATAGCGCTAGAAATTCTTGCATCTCTAGGCGTAGAAGATAGGGCAGAATTTTATCCAGGCCAGCTTTCTGGGGGGCAGCAGCAAAGAGTTGCTATAGCAAGAGCTATGATGAATAAGCCTGATATTATTTTTGCCGACGAGCCTACGGGAAATTTAGATTATTCCTCAGCTGACAAAGTATTTGAATTATTTATTCAAGTAGCAAAATCAAATAATATTGCTGTAGTAATGGTGACTCATAACGAACAGCTTGCAGCAAAATGCGCAAGAAAATTATACATAAAAGAGGCTGCTCTCGTTGAAAAAGAGTAAATAAGCTTGCAGGCTTATATATCTATCAAACGAAAGGCTATAATTCCTTAAATGAGAGAATCCAGTATTACTATTGCCTAGATCCACTTTTTCAAGGGGATGACAAGAGAGAGTCATTCCCACGAAGGTGGGAATCCAGAATAAATATCTACTGGATCCCCTTTTTCAAGGGGATGACAAAAGGGCAAATCTGTCATTCCCACGAAGGTGGGAATCCAGTATTACCATTTCCTGGATCCCCTTTTTCAAGGGGATGACAAAAGAGAGTTATTCCCACGATTCTTTGTCATTCCCACGAAGGTGGGAATCCAGAATAAATATCTCCTGGATCCCCTTTTTCAAGGGGATGACAAGAGAGAGTTATTCCCCTAGCCTTACCATTTCCTGGATCCCCTTTTTCAAGGGGATGACAAGGGGCAAATCTGTCATTCCCACGAAGGTGGGAATCCAGTATTACCATTTCCTGGATCCCCTTTTTCAAGGGGATGACAAGAGAGAGTCATTCCCACGAAGGTGGGAATCCAGTATTACCTTTTC
>JANRMA010000068.1:0-12173 GCA_033762035.1 Rickettsiaceae bacterium | reverse complement strand
TTTTGTAATAGCTGCAGTAAGGGAGGTTTTACCATGGTCAACGTGACCAATAGTACCAATGTTACAATGGGGCTTGTTTCTCTCAAATTTGTCCTTGGCCATTTATATACTCTTATTTTTTAGTTAAATCCTGTTTTTTATGGAAATAGTTTTAGATAATATATTATATCTAGTCAAGCTACTTATTGTTTTTTTGGGTAAATAAGTAGCTATATTTAGTAATTATTCTATTTTTTTCCTTTTATAGATTCTGCAACATGAGTCGGAACTTGATTGTAATGCGCAAAGATCATAGAATATTGAGCCCTTCCTTGTGAAAGAGACCTTAAGGTATTAACATAGCCAAACATTTCTGCAAGCGGAACGTGAGCATTAATCACTTGAGCATTTCCTCTAGGCTCCATGCTCTGCATTTGTCCTCGTCTACTATTTAAATCTCCGATAATATCTCCCATATATTCATCTGGTGTTACTACCTCTACTGACATTATAGGCTCTAGAATTTTTGGATCCCCTTTTGGAATACCCTCTTTAAATGCACCCTTGGCAGCTATTTCAAAAGCAAGTACGCTAGAATCCACATCATGGTAGGCTCCATCAACAAGAGTAGCCTTAAAATCTATTAGTGGATAACCAGCCAGCACTCCGGACTCCTTGATATTTTCTAGCCCTTTTTGGACGCCTGGAATAAATTCTCTTGGAACAGCGCCGCCTACTATTTTACTCTCAAATACAAAACCAGATCCTGGTTCTAAAGGCTCAAACACTAGTTTTATTCTAGCAAACTGTCCAGCGCCTCCAGATTGTTTTTTATGAGTATAATCTATTTCTGCTTTCTTGGTAATAGACTCTCTGTAAGCTACTTGAGGAGCTCCTACATTTGCTTCTACCTTAAATTCTCTTCTCATACGATCTATAATAATTTCAAGATGCAGCTCGCCCATTCCCTTAATAACTGTTTGGCCAGTCTCATTATCTGAAGAAACTCTAAAAGAAGGATCTTCAGCGGCTAATTTTTGCAGCGCAAGAGACATTTTTTCCTGGTCTGCCGTAGATTTAGGCTCTACCGCAAGCTCTATTACTGGCTCTGGGAATTCCATCCTTTCCAAAATAATTGGCTTATCTGGATCCGATAGCGTATCACCTGTGGTAGTATTTTTCAAACCCGCGATAGCTACAATTGATCCCGCCGTTGCTTCTTTTAAATCTTCTCTCTCATTAGCATGCATTAATAATATTCTACCAATACGCTCTTTGTTATCTTTAACTGTATTAAGCGCAGACATACCGGAAGCAATTTTACCCGAATAAATACGAACGAAAGTCAATGTTCCAACGAAAGGGTCGTTCATTACTTTGAATGCAAGAGCTGAAAGTGGCTCTGAATCATTACATTTACGCTCAGCTTCTTGGTCTGTTTTTGGGTCAATTCCTTTTACGGCTCCAACATCTAGAGGCGAAGGTAGATAATTTATCACGGCATCAAGTAAAGGTTGCACCCCTTTATTTTTAAAAGCGCTTCCGCATAAAACTGGAACGAATAAGCCTTTTATAGTACCTTGTCTGATGCATGAAATTAGTTCCTCTTCGCTAAGATCTTCACCGCTTAAATATTTTTCCATGAGCTCGTCGTTAGATTCGACTGCCATATCAAGCAACTGAGATCTATATTTTCTAGCTGCATCTTGCATATCTTCTGGAATATCTTCGTAAGTAAATTCAGCCCCTAGGCTTTCATCTTTCCAAATTATTGCTTTCATTTTTATAAGATCCAAAAGGCCTTTGAATTGATCTTCTAAACCAATTGGTAACTGGGTAACAAGGGGCTTTGCTCCAAGTCTATCTGTTATCATACTAACACATCTGATAAAATTCGCACCCATTCTATCCATTTTATTTACAAAGCACATACGAGGTACTTTATATTTATCCGCCTGTCTCCAGACAGTTTCAGATTGGGGCTCAACTCCGGCAACTCCGTCAAAAACTGCCACTGCACCGTCTAGTACGCGCAGTGATCTTTCAACTTCTATGGTAAAATCCACGTGACCTGGAGTATCTATAATATTTATTCTTTTATCATTCCAAAAACAAGTAGTTGCAGCAGAAGTAATTGTAATGCCACGTTCTTGCTCTTGCTCCATCCAGTCCATAGTCGCGCCTCCTTCGTGCACTTCGCCTATTTTGTGGGATTTGCCTGTGTAATATAAAATACGTTCTGTCGTTGTAGTTTTTCCTGCATCAATATGCGCGCAAATACCAATGTTTCTTATGTCTTCAAGTGCAGTAGATTTCGTCTTCATTTTAACTCTTCATTTTTTTTGGGCTCAAATGCGCAAATGCTTTATTCGCTTCTGCCATTTTGTGTGTATCTTCTTTTTTCTTAACGGAACCACCTTTACTGTTTGCAGCATCAAAGAATTCTCCGGCAAGCTTATCTTTCATTGTAAGCTCAGAGCGAGAAGATGCTGCTTTGATAATCCATCTTGCAGCTAATGCAAAAGATCTTGCTGGCTCAACTACTGAAGGAACTTGATAATTAGCGCCTCCAACTCTTACTGATGAAACTTCTAATGATGGCTTCACATTTTTGATAGCTTCAGAAAATATATCAAATGGATTTGTTTTGTGCTTAGATTCAATTTTTTCAAAAGCACCATAAACTATTTTTTCAGCTATAGACCTTTTTCCTCTAGACATTACTTTATTGATAAAGCGTGCTAGATCTTCTGAACCAAATTTTACATCTGGTGTTACAGCGCGTTTTTCAGCGCGATGACGTCTTGACATTATATTACCCCTTGTTTTTTATTTAGGACGTTTTGCGCCATATTTAGAGCGCGCTTGTTTACGATTTTTTACACCTTGTGTATCATATGCACCTCTGACAATATGATACCTTACGCCTGGCAAATCTCTCACTCTTCCCCCTCTCACAAGAACAGCAGAGTGCTCTTGAAGATTATGACCTTCTCCAGGTATATACGCATTTACGTAATTGCCGTTAGTTAAACGAACACGAGCCATTTTTCTTAACGCTGAGTTAGGTTTTTTTGGCGCCACTGTTTTTACTATAACACACACGCCTTTTGCAAAAGGATTATTCTTTAGCGAAGGTGATTTAGATTTTTTAATTTTAGATCTACGCCCAAATCTAACTAACTGATTATTTGTCGGCATTAATATACTCCATTACCATATAAATATTATCTATGAGTTCCGAGATTTAGGGCAAAAAAAGGATCGGGCGACCATATTTTTGTTAAAGCTCAAGCTTGAACTCAAAAAAATTTAAACAAAATTTTGTAATATTAGAAGATATTTATAGAATTTTATTATTTATAAACAGAGCCAAAATATCATTTATCACAAAATAAAAATATAACTAGCCTCATAACATAATAAATTTGGCTGAAAATTGCAACAACTTTATTTAAGTAGCGCCGAAAATTTACTATTAATACTAATTTTGGGCATTTTTGCCCGTCTTTATATTCTATCTAGCGGTTTCTTTCGTAGAAATAAAAATTGATTGATTTGCAAAAATATCAGTAACCTATCTTAAATTTTTATGCAATAAAAGGAAAAAATAACACAAATACTAAAGATATAGCTATCAGCAATGCAAGACTTGATGATTCATGGATTCTGATTTGAGGCATGTTAGGAGGGCAAAAATATATCTGCTTCACAATATTAATGTAGTAACAAGAGGCTATTACTGTAATCAATAAAGCAATTATACCTACTTTAATGTGACCCGCATGTACTAACGCAGAAATTATATAATATTTACCAAAAAAGCCTGCGAGCGGCGGGAGGCCAGCAAGAGAAAAAGCAAAAATTGTAATTGCAAAAGCGCCTATTTTTTTTACCGTACCAAAACCAGCTAAATGAGAAATAGCGTAATCTTCAGATAAAGGCTCTGAAGTAATTGCAAGAGCCGCAACTAAACCAATTACAGAAAATGAGTAGATGATTTGATACAGCACAGCAGCGCCGTATCCTTCATCGCTGGCAAGAGATACAGCAAGTAATATGAATCCGCTGTTTAAAATAGCGCTATAGCCTATTAATCTTTTTAGAGATGTTTGTACTATAGCTCCTATACTACCAATAAGCATGGTAATAATACCCAAAAACATCAAGGAATGTTGCAATTGCGGCTTAAGATTAGGCAATATAAATTCTAGTAGATTAATAAAAACTATAAGTGCAGTAAATTTGGGCATTGAAGCAAAATATGCAACTGAAATTAATGGAGCTCCCTGATACGCGTCTTGAGTCCATAAATGAAAAGGAGCTAGTGATAATTTAAATAAAATACCCGATGCAAATAATGCGATCCCAATTATTAAAGCCGGAGAATATGAGTTATTTACTATAATAGTATTTATATCTGAAAATAATAACGATCCTCCAAATCCATATATATAAGATAGACCGAACGCCATGATAGACGAAACAAAAGACCCTAAAACTAAATATTTTATTCCAGATTCTGTGGAAAAATTATACTCTCTATCGTAACACGCAAAAATATATCCCACCAAAGACATAAGCTCTAATGATGCGTATAAAATTAGAAAATCCCTGGCAGCTATCGCAATCATAGATGCAGCCAGAGAAATTAGAAGTAAACTAATATATTCGTGATGTCCATGACGCCAAAACTTTACCCTACCCATACCTCCATGAAATATTAATAATAATAAAGAAAATATTATAAGTGTAAGTTTTTGCCATAGTCCTAGGTGCGTATTAAATATACCTCCCAACTCTATATTGGTAGAAAGCAATGCGGAATAGAATAATATCATAATACAAAATATTACTATTAATAAGGAGCCTGCAATCCACCATATTGCTTTAGCGATATCTTTGTAAAGACCTACGATTAAACAAATAATAGATGTTAGTGCCACTAATATCTCTGGTATAATAGGAAGGAATTTTTCAATAAAGCTCATCATTTACTGTAACCTATTTTTGTAAGCATAATAATTACATCATTATCATAAAACATGGTAATAACTCCAGGGAAAACTCCGAATAATACCACGGCAATTACAAGAGGAGCGATTGCAAATATTTCTGCGAATGTTAAATCTTGGCATTTATAAATTTCCTGATTATGTATTTCGCCTAACATGACGCTACGATATAATCTTAGCATATAAATAGCGCCAAGAATCATCCCACTTGCGGCAAGAGTCATGCACAAAAAAGACCGATGATAAATGCCTACTAAACTATATAATTCACCAACAAAGCCGCTAGTACCAGGCACCCCAACAGCGCCTAGGGTAAATATCATCATAAATACTGATAATAAAGGGCATGTTTTTGCAAGTCCCCCAAAATGTGCAATTTCCTTAGTATGCATACGCTCGTACAAAGCTCCTATTACTAAAAATAGCCCAGAAGAAATAATACCATGGCTAATCATTTGAAATAGAGCTCCGGACAAGCCTTCGTGAGTTATGCTAAATATTCCGCCCGTTACATATCCCATATGAGCTATGGAAGAGTAAGCAATCATTTTTTTAATATTAGTTTGCGAGATTGCAACATAGGACCCGTAAATTACTGCAATCGAGCTCAAGTAAATTACAAAATTTGAAAAATAAATAGAAGCCTCTGGAAACATAGGTACTAAAACTCTAATAAAGCCATAAGCGCCGATTTTTAACAAAATACCAGCAAGCATTACAGAACCTGCCGTGGGGGCTTGAACATGGGCATCTGGAAGCCATGTATGAAAAGGTAGTATTGGTACTTTAATACCAAAAGCCAAAAAGCCTAGTATCCATAAAAAACATTGCTCATGAAAACTTAAAGATGGCGCAACCTGAATTAACAAAGGTATCGATAAAGTGCTAAAAGTTTTATAAAGATATATTATATCTATCATAAACAAAGCAGAGCCAAAAAATGTGTAAATAAATATCTTAAAAGCAGAATATACTCTATCTTCGCTTCCCCAAGTACCTATAATTATATATATAGGCATTAATGTGGCCTCGAAACATATGTAAAAAAGTAATAGATTATTGGCGGAAAAAGTCGCTATCACAAAAGATTCAAGTAATAGCAAGGCCACTAGAAATTCCTTAATGTTTTTATTGATAGATCCAAGGCTAATAATAATGCAAAGCACAGTAAGTATGGAAGTTAACAATATAAAGAATATAGATATACCATCTACAGCAAGTTCTATCTCTAATCCTATAATCTGTAGCAATCTATAATGTTCTTGGAATTGATAACCGCCTGCAAGTTCAAATGAAAAAAACAAGGATATAGAGCTAACAAGTGTAAGAAACGAAGCTAATATAGCTACATATTTTGCATATAATATCTTTGCAGGATTCATAGATTGTTTTACTAAACTCCCTATAAATATAGCGCTCATAAAAGGCATGCATATAATTAACGATAATATTGGGAAATTTTCCATAACTACAACACAAACAAATATAACATTATACATAAAAATACTGCAATAGAGGCAGTAAACATAGAGGCATAAATATTCAGTACCCCTCCATGCATAAATGACAGCGCTCTAGAAAATGCAACAATAATATTACTGATAAAGCCAGGACCAAAAGCATCTATTATTTCTTTATCAAAGATTTTCATAAATTTTGCTATTTTGTCCGATAATTTAACTACTACATTTTCGTAGAATTCGTCAAAATAAAATTTATGCAACAAGAGTTGGGAAATTATTCTATTTTTATCTTTGGCTTTCACTGCGCCAGGCTTCTGATAAAAGAGGAAAAAACCAATAATTGCACCCAAAATTGCTACCAAAGTCGGCCCCTGAGTTAATATTATCTCTTCTAGGGAGTGTTCTTCCCGTGTAATCTGCTCCAGAGGCGAAGTAATTATGATTCCTTCATAAAACTGCCTAGAATCCATTCCGATGCCTATTGCACTACTACCAAAAATACCAGCAAATATTGCACATGCAGCAAGCAACATCATAGGGAAATTCATTGCGGCGCCAGGCTCATGGGGATGTATTGCGTCGCTAAAAGATTTATGATTATAAAATACTTTCTGAAGGATTTTGATTGAATATATACTAGTACAGAAAGCGCCTATCATACTTGCTAAATAAGCAACATGAGACGAATGATAGGCTGCCTCAATAATCATATCCTTAGAAAAATAACCAGCAAAAGGATAAATACCCATTATCGCAAGAGATCCTATCCAGAAAAAAATATGAGTTAATGGCATATAATGCACTAACCCCCCCATCTTATTAGTATCTTGCTCGTGATGCATAGCATGTATAATTGATCCAGCCCCAAGAAATAACATTGCCTTAAAAAAAGCATGAGTAAATAAATGAAATATTCCAAGATGATATTGCCCAAGGCCGCATGCTACAAACATATAGCCTAGCTGACTGCAAGTGGAATATGCTATAATTTTTTTTATGTCGTCTTGTCCTGTTGCAATTAGCCCCGCCATTACAACAGTTAAAGAGCCTATTATTGTTATAAATTCCTTACAATAAGGCGCGGACTCTATTAAAAACGAGCATCTTGCGAGCAAAAATACACCTGCTGTAACCATAGTAGCTGCATGAATTAATGCCGAAACTGGAGTTGGGCCCTCCATTGCATCGGGCAACCAAACGTGCAAGCCAATTTGTGCAGACTTACCCATACATCCTATAAAAAGCAAGAAAGAGGCAAATTCTAATAATCTAACTTCATGGCCAAACATTTGAATATAATTATATTCTTCATTAGTTATATTCGCAAAAATTCTCTGATATTCCAATGTACCAAATAGACTATATAAAATAATTATACAGGTAATTAATGCAAAATCTGCAATTCTATTCACTATAAATGCTTTAATTGCCGCATTATTAGCACTTTCCCTCTCATGCCAAAAGCCGATAAGTAAATAGGAACAGACGCCTACCCCCTCCCAGCCCAAAAATAACTGAGCAAAATTGTCAGAAGATACTAATATAAGCATACTTGCAGTAAAGATAGAAATATAGCTCATAAATTTTGGCATATTTTCATCTTCCTTCATATATCCCGTAGAATATATATGAACCATACTTGAGACAAAGGTGACTACCACAAACATTATTGCAGTTAATTTATCTATATAAATCACAATATCTGCTTTAAATGAGGCGGCACTTAACCAAGTCCATAATGTTATTTTATATAATTTTTCAAAAAAAATAACATTATAGAAGATATTAAGAGAAACTATCGCAGCTATGCTAATAGATGTACAAGTTATTGCAGAAACTAGCTCCTTAGATAGAACTTTATTAAATAATCCGCAAAATAATCCAGCAAATAAAGGCAGTGCTATTGCTAAACTTTCCATATTAACCTTTCAGCTCGTTTAAATCTTTAATTTCTATAGAGCCTTTATTGCGATATAAAGCAACTATAATTGCAAGGCCTATTGCAGCTTCCGCTGCTGCGATACTTAAAACAATAATACTCGCTATCTGACCTTTAAGATCATGCATATACGCAGAAAATGCTATGAAATTAATATTAGCAGCAAGTAATATTAATTCTATAGAAACTAGCATTCTTATAAGATTTCTGTAATTCGTTGTAACTCCAAAGAGACCTATCGCAAAAATAATAATGCTTAAAATAATGTAATGCTCTAAAATAATTTCAGTACTGAATATCATCTAAGCCCTCTTTAAAATTTACTTTTTTGATTTTTATAGCATCAGATGGATTGCGATTTAGTTGATTATCTACATGCTGCTGTTTAGATGATTTTCTATCTCTAATCGTAAGAACTATAGAACCTATCATCGATGCTAACAAAATAAACCCGCTAATTTGAAACACTAATATATTATCTGTATAAAGTACCTGACCTATAGCATGAGCATTCGTAATTTTTTGATCATAAGAATTTTGCGAGTTAGTCTCTAAAGATTCAGAATTAGATTTATGGGCAAATCTATCATTTGTACTAGTGGCAATAAGACTTTGATGAGCTAAAATAATCATAAAAAATAAGATTACAGATGATGTACAAAAATTTATTACTGTAGTTAAAGATAATCTATTCTGCACTTTCTCGGCGCCTCCGCCAAGCATCATCACTACAAACAAAAAAAGTACCGCAACTGCACCAACATATACTATTACTATACTTAAAGCTATTAATTCTGCCCCGAGTAATATAAATAAACCAGAACTACTTAGGAATGCTACTACTAAAAATAATACTGATGTAATTGGTTTATTAGAAAATACTACAGCAATACTAGATAATATCATTATTAAACTAAATAAATAAAAAAACAATATCATACGGCTACTTATAAGGGTAATCTTTCTTTAATTTTAACTCTATTTCTTTTTCCCATATATCTCCATTCTTGAGTAATTTTTCTTTTGTATATAATAATTCTTGATGAGTATACGTTGCAAATTCAAAATTAGGCCCCTCTACAATAGCGTCCACAGGGCAAGCTTCTTGGCATAAACCGCAATAAATACATTTTGTCATATCTATATCATATTTAGTGGTACGTCTACTACCATCTTCCCTTTCTTCTGCTTCTATTACTATAGCCTGAGCCGGACAAATTGCCTCGCATAACTTACAAGCAATACATCTCTCTTCTCCGTTTGCATATCTTCTAAGAGCATGTTCTCCCTTAAACCTTGGGCCTATTTTACTTTTTTCGTAAGGATAATTGATGGTTACTTTAGGAATAAACAAATACTTTAGAGTCAGATACATTCCCCTGATTATCTCAAACAAAGTTAGATATTTTAATCTCTTAAGCATTTAGGACCTCAAACATATCGTAATAAACTAATATAGAAGAAATCAATACTACCCAAAATAAAGATAAAGGCAAAAAGAATTTCCATCCAAGATTCATCAGCTGATCGTATCTATATCTAGGTACAGTTGCTCTAATCCATAAAAAGACGAATAATAAAAAACTTACTTTAAATATAAACCAAAAGACTCCGGGTATAAACATTAGAGCTTTAATACTAAATGGTGGATAATATCCTCCCATAAAAAGTGTAGTGCACATAGAGCTTACAAGAATCATGTTAGCATATTCTCCTAAAAAAAATAATGCAAAAGCCATAGATGAATATTCAACGTTATATCCTGCTACAAGCTCTCCTTCTGCTTCTGGTAAATCAAATGGATGTCTGTTAGTTTCCGCAAGTATTGAAATAAAAAATACTATAGACATAGGAAGAACAAGAAGCTGTAGCCACCAAGGCATATTCTGAGAACGTTCTACAATTTCTGTTAAATTTAATGATCCCGTAATTAAAAGTATCGTTATAATTACAAGCCCCATAGAAACTTCATAAGATATCATCTGAGCTGAAGATCTAATTGCGCCCAAAAACGCATATTTAGAGTTACTAGCCCATCCTGCAAGGACTATACCATAAACACTAAGAGAGGAAACTCCGAGTATGTATAAAACTCCCACATTTATATCGCTTAATACTAGATTTTTATCAAAAGGTATTACAGCCCACCCTACTAGCGCTAAAATAAAAGTTAACATAGGAGCAATAATAAAGAGTTTTTTACTTGCAGCACTAGGCACTATTGTTTCTTTGAAAAGTAATTTTATAGCATCTGCAATAGGCTGCAATAGCCCAAATGGACCTACAACATTTGGCCCCCTCCTCCTTTGCATTAAGCCTATTACTCTTCTTTCTGCGTAAGTTAAATACGCGACCGTAAAAAGCAATGGCACAATTATACACATAATTTCTGCAACTATAAAAAGCACGCGAAGTAATATTTCCCCAGAAAATAGCTCTGTAATCATTATAGAACCCTCTCCTCAAGAAACTCGTGTGCGCAAGCTGCCATAGTTTTAGATGCCCTTGCAATAGAATTAGATAAATAGAAATTTACTTCATTCGTCTTAATTGGAGTATTCGTTACTTTAGCCTTTGAGCTGAATTTGATTTGATTATTACTTTTACTCTTTTCGATAAGATGCTTATATATCAAACCCCTGAGTTCATCCAAATTATTATAACCAAGATCTATATCTAAAAATTTGGATAATTCCAAAATTATTTCATATTCTAATGAGGCGGAAGTTGGCGCTTTAACTGCCGCAAAACTATGCTGCAAAAGTCCTTCGTTATTAATATAAGAAGCATCTTTTTCGGTAAAAGCCATGGCTGGTAATATTATATCCGCTTTCTGAGCATTAATATCTCCGTGATGGCCTATATATACTATTGTGCCTTTGCAAGAATCAGGAATCGTAATTTCATCGGCCCCCAGTAAAAACAAAAGACTCATTGCTCCAGTTTGCACAGATTTTACCATATCTATGGCACTTAAGCTTTTATTAGACTTGTTAAATCCTATATCTAAAGCCCCCACGGTAGAAGCGTGATTATGAAGTACATTAAAGCCGCTCCATTCATCTTTTATGATACCATATTTATCGCAAATTCTTTTAAGGCTACTGAAGATAGCAAGAGAATCTGGCCTATTATATACTCCATCTCCTATAATCAATACTGGAGTTTTAGAATTACTTAATAAGCTAGCTATTTCGGATTTACCATCCTCCAGCTCTTCTAATATAGTCAGATTATCTCCAAAATCCTTTACATTATATGGCAAGTTTGCACTATGGCCTATGTTGCATATTACAAGATTATGGGATTTTTGTAACCTTGAGATTCTAGCGCCAAGAACTGGTGCATTTTTTCTGATATTACATCCTATAGTAATTAATAAGTCTGCATCTTCAATGCCTTTATATTTACTATTAAATAAATAATTTGCCCTAGTAGAAGAGTCTAGTACGTAGCCAAATTGATTATAATCTATATTATTAGAACCTAGTTTATGCATAAGTAACTTCATACTCATCATAGTTTCTAAATCTGTCATTATACCAGCTATAGCACCCAATTCTGATCCGGGATTTTCTTTAATGCAGGCAATAATCTGACTCAAAGCTTCAGTCATTTTTACAGGAGTAAGCCTTCCGCCTTTTTTGATATAAGCTGAATCTATTCTTTGATTCTTAAGTCCGTCATATGCAAATCTTATTCTATCGGAAATCCATTCCTCGTTTATATCCTCATTCAGTCGAGGTAAAATTCTCATTACCTCAAGCCCCCTAGTAT
>JANRMA010000067.1:0-2806 GCA_033762035.1 Rickettsiaceae bacterium | reverse complement strand
GGTGTTACTTTTTACGAGACCTCGTCGTTTTGGCAAGACATTAAATATGTCAATGTTCTCCTATTTTTTCGATTTAAATAAAAAGAGAGAAAAGAGTATTTTTGCTGATTTATATATTGGTAAAGAGAAAGAAATTTGTGCCAAATATCAGAACCAACATCCAGTGATTTATATTTCGTTGAAAGATGTAAAAGCATACGATTATGAAATTATGCAAGGTATGTTCAAAACTGTAATCTTTAATTTATGTAATCAGCTATATTATTTACTGAGTAGTGATAAGCTTATGGAGAATCAGAAAAAGATATTTGAAGATCTGACATATCGTGACTATTCAAAAATTGAATTACAGGATACTATACTATTTCTTTCGCAACTTCTTTATCAACATCATCAAAAGAAAGTCATAATTCTTATCGATGAATATGATACACCTTTACAAGAAGCTTATTTACATACAGTAAATAAAAACATACCACTCAATTCTGAGGACAGCTATTATGCTAAAGCTGTAAATTTACTTCGTGGTATATTCGGTAGTGCCTTAAAGGATAATCCTTGTTTAGAAAAAGCAATACTTACAGGTATTGCTAGAGTTGCTCAGGAAAGTTTATTTTCTAGCCTCAATAATATCAAATCATATTCAATGCTCAATGAAAATTATGGTCAGTACTTTGGCTTTACTGATGATGAAGTGAAGCAAATGCTAAAAGAAGTAAATCTCGAAAATAAATATGATGATCTTAAATCATGGTACAATGGTTATAATATTGGTAAATATGCAATATATAATCCATGGTCGATTATAAATTGTTTAAGCGAATCAGGTAAGTTTGGCTTACATTGGCTTAATACTGGTAGTACAGGTCTTCTTGATTGGATTAAATCTAGCAATAGCGATTCGCTAAAAGCAGATCTTGAAACTATTATCAGTAAAACTAGTATCAGACGCTCGATTTCTGAACATATAGTTTTTAAAGATCTCAAAGATTCCGATAATGCTCTATGGAGTTTATTATTTTTTACAGGCTATGTAAATATAAGTAATGTCGAATTGGTATCTGATAATTTTGAAGCGGATTTATCGATACCGAATTACGAAGTAAAGCTTGCATATATTTCTATGATCAAGAGATGGATGATCACTTCTTTAAATCAATATAATTATGAGAAATTTCTAGATTCCTTAGTTACAGGAGAGATGGGATTATTTAAAAGATTTTTACAAGAATATTTAATGAAGGCAGGAAGTTATTTTGACTTCAATCAGACAACACCAGAGCAAGTATTTCATCTATTCTTTTTAGGAATCATTGCTGGATTATTTGAGAAATATGATATTAAATCAAATCATGAAATGGGACTCGGAAGATCAGATATAATAATCGTACCTCGAGACCATAACAAGCAAAGTATTGTGATGGAATTTAAAATCGTTGAAGAAGCAAAGAAGCTAAAGAAAGCTGCAAAAGAAGCAGTGAAACAAATCAAACTAAAACGTTATATCGATGGTGCGCCAACTAAAGATAAGCTACTCATTGGTGTTGCATTCTACGGTAAGGAAACAGAGATCTATAGTGAAGTAATAAAGGAATAGTAATATGTCATCTGTAACTAATAAAAGAAGATTGGGTGTCAATATCGATCACGTTGCTACTTTACGTAATGCTAGAAATGGTCAGGAACCTAATGTCGCTCATGCTGCTAAAATTGCTCAAGATTCAGGTGCAGACCTTATCACAATTCATTTGCGAGAAGATCGTAGACATATCAAAGATCATGATCTTCAAGACATCCGTAATAGCATCTCCATCCCTATTAACCTTGAAATAGCTTTAACTGAGGAAATGCTCAATATTGCTCTCGATTTTAAACCTGATTTTGTCTGTTTTGTCCCAGAAAATCGTAAGGAAATTACCACCGAACATGGTCTCGATCTTAAACAAAATTTTGATAAACTAAATCACTTCATCCCACTGCTAAATGCCAATAATATTAAAACCTCTCTCTTCGTCGACCCCTCGCCTCAACAAATTCTCCTAGCAGCAGAACTCAATGCCTTCGCTGTCGAAATCCATACTGGCGAATATGCCGAAGCTTTTTATTCCCAAACTAAAAAGCAAAATTTATCTAAAATACAAGAAGCTGCAACACTCGCTGCAAATCTCAAACTCTCCACCCATGCAGGTCACGGTCTTAATCTCAATAATGTAGTCGAAATACTCCAAATTCCTCATATCTCAGAACTCAATATCGGACACTCCATCATCGCTAATGCTCTCTTCCTCGGCCTACCCAATGCTATCCAACAATTTAAAAAATTATTTTAAATATATGTTATAACATATTTACTTCATATAATATATATTGTAACATATATTATATGAATAAAATACTTGACCAATTAAGTGAAGTGAGGCGTGAGAGAGGTGTAAAGCAGGCGGAGCTTGGAGATAAGCTTGGCATGCCGCAAAGCCATATATCGAAAGTACTGAGAGGAGGGGCGGATCCTAGGCTCTCTACGGTAATGGATATGGCGAAGATTTTAGATCATGAATTGATGTTAATTCCTAGGGAGATGATATTAAGGATCAGGGCGATATTAGAGGGAGAAGATGATAATAGACCAAGATTTGAACTAAGGGGGGAGGAAGAAGAGAGTGATTAGATCGATTAGAGTGCTTAGAGTAAATCTTTTAGGAGAGAGTATAGGAGAGATGTTGCTTCTTGCTAGTGGGCAAGTAATATTTAACTTTAATGAGAGATATTTGCAAAAGAGTAAGAGGCCTATCTTAAGTCAATCATT